>PWOK01000189.1 GCA_003557445.1 Halanaerobiaceae bacterium | reverse complement strand
TGATATAGTAATAAAGCCTGATGTTGATAACATATATGAAAAAAATGACAAAAACTCTGTATTAAAGATTATAAAAGCCGGCAAAAAAGCAGCTGAAAAGAAATTACCTGAAATAAAATATTTGTTACATAAATAGCCATATTAATCTTCAATATTTTCATACTTTAAAAAACCCTCTACAAATACGCTTTCTGTAGAGGGTTAGTATTAATTAAATTGTAGTCTATAATTATTGGATTTTTTCCCATTCACCATCTATTCTCTCATACCATCCTGCTGCATAATTAAACTCCTCATATTTAGATAAAAATCCTGAACCATAATCACCCATAGATAAACTATTTACTATATCAACATTTGCTCCGATTATAATAAAATCAACCTCATTTTCATGAAAAGCCCAGCCACCAACCACTTCTATATGGTCAGGAAGATATACATGATTGAAATTGTTTCTGGCAAATAAGGAAGCAGGCAGTTCTGTAATACCCGAACCAAATACTGCTTCTGTAAGTTCATTGTTACTGAAAGCACCTGACCCAAGATTGGCAACACTATCTGGTAAAACAAGTGATACCATTTTATTATCTGTAAAAGCATAACTGCCTATAGTATGAAGGTTTGCACCAAACTTAATCTCAGGTATTTGATTATTACTAAAGGCATAATCACCTATTACCTCCAGGTTTTCAGGTAAATTGACCTCTGTATCAATTTGATTATTTTCAAAGGTATATGCCCCAATTTGAGTTAAAGGAATACCTGGCAAAAATGTAATTTCCCTGAGATTATTATTTCTAAATGCCCTGAGTCCTATATACTCAACCTGATCAGGAATTGTCAGGTTTTCCAGTTTATTGTCTTTAAAAGCCCTATCACCTATGGTTTTTAAACTCGTGGGTAATGTTATTTCAGTCAACATATTCTCACGAAAGGCACTTCCTTCAATATTTTCCAGACCGTCATCAGTCCAGGAAACATCATTTAACTGATTTTCAGCAAAAGCAAACTGTCCTATATCTATCACACTTTCCGGTATTATAACAGTAGTTAATTGATTATTTCTAAAGGCATTGGCTCCAATATAATTAATATTTGGTAATTCAAATGGTTCAGGATCCAGATTTAGCTCAGCTATCAAATTATTTTCAAAAGCCCCTGGAGAAAAATCAAAACCCCCCTCAATTCTGATCACACCAGGAGGAAGTTGCAGTTCCTCCAATTGATTGTTTTTAAAAGCACCAACTTCAATTATTTCCACATTAGTACCAAAGTTTATTGTATGGATTTGATTATCCATAAATACCTCTCTGGTTATAACACCCAGGTTATCTGGAATAGTCACTTCAGTCAATTTATTTCCCTTAAAAGAATGTGGACCTAAATCTTCCAGACCATCCGGTAGTACTAATACTTCCAGTTGATTATTACTAAAAGCACTATTTCCAATTGATTTTATTTGTTCTGACATATACAATTCTTCTAATAAATTATTGGCAAAAACACCATCTGAAATTGCTGTAATACCATCTGGAATTTCTATCTCTGTCAAACGATTACTATTAAAAGCATAACTTTCAATTGAATTTATACCCTCTGGTAAATCCAGGTAAGATATTAGATTATTATCAAAAGCACGAGGGGAAATTACTGAAATATTTTCACTGAGTACAAGATCCTCTATTTGATTATTTCTAAAAGCCCTTCTTTCAACAGTATTTACACTATCCGGTAATACAATTTCAGAAAGATTATTATTCTGAAAAGCATTTTCCTTTATAGTTTTTATCCCTTCCGGAATAACAACACTCTCAATTCCTTTATCAGCAAAAGCATTAAGACCAATTACTTCAACATCCCAACTATTAATAGTTGCAGGAATTATTACATCTAATCCAGCCTCAGTATTGTAATCTGTTATAGTTCTTTCTGGAAATGTTTCAAAAGTAAAGGGCAGGAAGTTAGCTGTTACAGTTACATCCTCTCCAGGCATAGTAAATATTGGACTATCATCAAATACACTGCTAAATTCACCTACCGGAGCAGTCCATTTATCAAAAACAAAACCTGTTTCTGCTTCTGCTCTTATTCTAACCTCTGTTCCTGTAGGATAAGGACCTGCTTCTCCAAAAACAACAGTTGCCGTTCCCCAGCCTTCTGAAGAGACTTCTAAAGTCAGAACCGGATACTCCCGAAAAACAGCAGTTAATTGAATATCCTGATCCATATTAAAGGTAATGGTTTCTTCAGTTCCCGTTATATCTCCAATCCATTCCACAAATTCATGTCCTTCTTCCGGTTGAGCAGTTATAGTTATTTTTTCACCCTCTATAAAGGTGTGTATTCCCTCTTCAGGACTTGTAGTTCCTTGTCCCTCAACATTTACCGTCAGTTGATGAATCCTGTCAAAATTAGCTGTAACTGTCACATCTTCTGCAGGCATTGTAAAAATGGTTTTGGGCTCATTTTCATCAGCCAGAACACCACTAACAGCAGTCCATTGGGCAAATTGATAACCTTCTGCCGCAATTGTAGATATATCTATTTCAGCCCCTTCTGGATAAGGACCTGTATCTGTCAGATCAAAGGCAGTTCCACCTTCGACTGGAGATACTTCCAGATCAAGGTTATAGACTTTTTCGGTAAAGACTGCCCTTATATCCATATCCTTATCCAAGGTAATTGTTATTTCTTCTTCTGTTTCAGATATATCCCCGGTCCATTCTGCAAAATCATAACCATCTGCCGGGTAGGCTGTTACAGTTACTTCTTCACCTTCAGGATAAATATGATTACCTGCTTCAGGATCAGTAGTTCCTTCCCCGGTAATATCAATATTCAGATTATACTTAATCCCTGTATTTACAGATAATATCAATACATCTTCAGCATCATCTTTTACCTGTAGATCTTCTTTTTCAATAAAGACCTGTATTGTTCCCTCTTTATCAACCCCGGCAGCAAAGGTTATTCCCAGAAATGCCTCACCCTGATCATCGGAACTTATTGTTATACCATCATTTATCAGGTCTTCAACATTTCCAGTACTTACTGAAACGATATCTTCTTTAGCAAACTCCTTTAATTCAAATCTTATATTAACTCCTTCCACATTTTTATCAAGCTCTGCAGTATATCCTCCAGTAATATTTTCATTATTTGCTAAAAGGGTTTGATCACCACTTAGATTGACTTCATTTACCTTAGTCAGTGTATTAATATTTATTTCTTTTGTTGCTGTATCATTAGAATTTACCAGTGGATCCTCTTCACTAATGGAAACTGATATTATTCCTGTTTCAGCAATTCCCTCTGGAAATTCAATCTCCAGTTCAGCTTCTCCAGAACTGTCAGTTTCTATATTTATTCCGTTATTCAATAAATCATCAATATCTCCATTGCTTAAATAAATTATATCAGTTTCATCAAATCCTTCCAGGGTAAATAATACATTAACCCCTGAAAGTGCTATGTCAGTTGATGCTGTATATGTGCCTTTTATTGTTTGATTATCAGCTTCAAGTAATTCATCTCCAGTCAGAGATATTTCAACAACTTTAGCCATTGTGTCTACATCAACTTCAAGTGAATCAATAAAATCCTGGCTTACCAGAGAATCCAGTATACTAATTGAAGCATCCAGTGTCCCTGACTGCTTGACTCCTGCTGTAAACTCAATGTTCAGATCAGCCTTACCATCTTCATCAGTCTTAACCATAATTCCCTGATCCAGTAATTGATAGACCTCTCCACCGGAAACATAATTTATATCATTTTCGGCAAATCCATTCAATTTGAATAAAACCTCTACATCTGCAATACTTTGATCAAGAGAGGCTTTGTAACTTACAGATTTACTTTCATAACTTGATCTTACCTCTTTTTCCCCGGTTAAATTGACACTACTTGCTCTGGGAAGTGCGGTTACATTAAGCCAGCCTGTTTGCAGACTTTCTTCTCCTTTTTGTAAGATAAATTCCACCTCACAGGAGCCAGGACCGACAATTTGACCATTATGATTTATAATATCAGTATTTTCTGTATTGAACATATTAATATTAACACCTGTTACAAAATCATTTATAATATTTTCAACAGTATTTAATATATTATGTTCTGTATATCCCTTTATTTCAGCTTCCTGTAGGACCTTTTTGGCAGTATCTACACTGATATTATCCAGACCTGTTACTTTATCATTTATATTCCAGTTAAAATCAGTAAACTTTCCTGCCACTTGAACCTCCACAGATTCATTTCCATTAAAATTGGTTAATGAAAAGTCTGCAAAAACCGGATCATCTGTATTTATAATTAATTTATTTGAATCATCTTCCATATCAATTGTTATGGCATTATCATCAAGATTTAATGATACTGTATTTTGACTATCATTAAATATAATATATGAATCACTTTTTTTCAATCCAAAAATATCTTTTGTATCAGCAAAAGTAATATAGTTTCCCTTATTATCTTTAATACTATCTATATTTACACTAATACTGCCTGGAACAACAGAAATATCCAGTTCATCAGGATATAAAACATCAAAATTAGCATATAGTGTAATATCTTTTTCAGGCATAATATATTCAAAAGATTTATCAGTACTGACTATACTTTCTGTAGTAGTCCAGTTATTAAAAATATAACCCTTGTTTGCTTCAGCACTTATTAAAACTCTTTCTCCGGCTACATAGGGAGCATTATCAGTTTCATCGGTAGTAATACCACCCTCCTGTGGATTGGATATTAAATTCAAATTATATTCTGGTATAATTTCCGGAGTTGTATCAACCGTTATATGAAGATTTGCTGTATCATGGGAATAAATATCAGGATCATTTATAATTGCAGTTAAATTTCCTTCTTTATTAAGTTCTTCATTAAATTCTATTTCAAGTACTGCTTTTCCTTCAGAATCTGTTTCCAGGGTAATTCCTTCATTTACTAATTGATAAATCTCACCAATATTAATTGATCTAATATCTTCAGCCATAAAATCATTTAAATTAAATATTATTTTTACCCCTGCAATATTTTGATTTAAACTGGCTGTATAAATTCCTCCGGGAAGGTTTTTATCAATATTTTTATCTCCACTTAAATTTATCAGTAATTTTTCTTTTATATAAACCTCTACTTCTACCTCAATTATTTTTTCATTATAAAGGGCATCACCTTTAAACAAAAAAGTTTTTCCCGACTCTTCAGGATTGTAATTTGTTGGTATATTCCAGCTGACTTCTCCTTCTACCTGACTCCCATCACTGAAATAAAGAAGCACTTCTAACGGTAAATAATTATTTATTACCTGCTGCCCCTCAGTACCAAAAGGAACATCAATCCTTTCTAATTCCTGATAACTTTCAATTGTTAAATCTTCAGGATCACAACCACCAATAAAAATCAAAACAAGCAATACCAGTATTAATAATTTGCTTTTAAAATATTTTTTTGTAACCACCTCAAAACCCCCTTTTAAATATAATAAATAATTATACTTCATTTTTTTTAGTAATATTTTTATTTTTGTTTATTTTATTAATATTAAAACATTTATCATAATAAGTCTCTTTTATTTTTTTACTTTCTATATAATATATTCTTCAGGAATAATCATTTTACCTTTTTAAAAATTAAAATACATATATTTTACTAATTAAAATAATTGATAATTAAACAGTCCATCTTTTGAAAGATGGACTGTTTTTTCAATCCTGTTCCAGTTCCCTGCCTGGTTTTCTTCATTTATCCTTCAACTTATCCAATAAACTTTTTACTCTTTTTTCTGCTGCCTTTGTTGCCTCTTGATCTATTTCCAGATTAATTTTCAGGATACTGCCTTCTTCTGCATCTTCAGGTAAAAAAT
>PWOK01000294.1 GCA_003557445.1 Halanaerobiaceae bacterium | reverse complement strand
TTTTTATTACTCATTAATTTAAACTCCCTCCAGATTTAACTTTTTTGTTATAATAATAAGGGACCTATTCATGAAAGAATATAATTTTGGTGTTAATATTATAACACAGATGATAAAGTTTTAAAAGTGATTATAGTGATTAAGCAGGATTTTTTTTAATTTTAAAGAAATAGGATATTATATTAGTAAAGATCATAGAGGGAGGAAAATCAAAAATATTATGGCAGCTGATCTGCACATTCATACAAATTTTTCTGATGGTAGTTATAGTCCCCTGGAAATAATAGAAATTGCTGTAGCTAAAAATATTGATACTATCTCAATTACTGATCATGATACAGTAGAAGGACTTGAAACAGCTATCAATGCAGGCAAAAAAAAGGGAATAGAAGTTATACCAGGAATAGAATTATCAACTTCATATAAAAAAGAAGATGTTCATATCCTCGGTTATTATATAGATTATAAAGATGATTTTCTGCTTGCAAAAATTAATAGGTTTTTTGAAGTCAGGAAAAAAAGAGCAAGAAAAATGATTAAATTATTAAGAAAACAGGGTTTTGATATTCAATTAGAAAGGGTAAAAAAAATTGCAGGAAAAAATTATATAGGAAGACCTCATATTGCCCGGGCTCTGATTGATGCTGGATATGTTGAAAATATCAAAGAGGCCTTTACTAAAAAATATATTGGCAATAATGCCAGGGCCTATGTTCCCAGATACAAAATAAGCCCTGAAGAAGCAGTATCGATAATTAAAAAAGCAAAAGGTATTCCAGTTCTGGCACACCCGGGATTTGAAAATCCTCTTACCAGGAAAGAAATAAAGGATTTAAAACAAAAAGGGTTAATGGGTATTGAAGTATTTCACAGCAAACATGATCAGGAGGCTACTGAATATTACAAATCACTGGCAGAGGAGATGAAGTTATTAATAATGGGTGGTTCAGATTTTCATGGCAAAAATTCTCCCGGTGTTGAAATGGGAGATATTCGTCTGGAAAACAGTTATATATTACAATTAAAAAAAGCAGCTGGAAAAGTCAAATAAAATATTTAATTTCAGCTTCAGGAAGGTATTTATTTATTGTAGTAATAAAAAATTCTTTTAATTCTTTCATTATTACATCAGGATAAATATATTTACCATAACCAAACTGACCATATTTGAATTTCCTGTCTTTTTTATCCATGGGTAGTTTGTTGTTGTGGTATGCTTTTTGTATAATGTTTTTTGCTCTTTCTGTATATCGGTGGCTGATCAATTCAAAAGTTATATTCTGCCCCCTGTTTGCAAAAATGTTTTTAATATTTTCAATAAGTGATTTATAATCTGTTTTCCAGTTATCATATTTAAAAATAGGGGCAATTAAAAAACCCAGAGGGTATTGAGCCTTATAGATTTTTTGTGATGCTTTAAGTCTTGTTTGTAAATCAGGGGTACCACTTTCATATTTCTTGATAATTTTATCACTGTTCAAACTAAACCTTATTTCTGTCTTTTTTTTGTGGTTTATATCAAGAAAAGGCTTTATTTCTGGGAATTTGGTTACAAAACGGAAACTTCCATTTTTAGTTCTGGCAAAAAATTTAACAGCTTCTGTTAGAGAAGAGGTCCATTTTTCTACAGGCAGTGGATCTGAAGTCGCTGCTCCTTCAAAAATTGTTGTTTCAGGTTTTCTTTCTTCTATATATTTTTGTGCCCGGGCAAAGATTTCTTTTCGGTTTACATATACTTTAATATAGGGGTTTTTGCCCAGATTTGTAGAGAGATAACAGTAATGGCAGTTACCCGGGCAGCCTGTAACCAGTGGGAGTTGAAAATGAGCTGAGGGTTTACAGGTTTGAAATTTATTAACACTGCGGACAGAAACCAGCAATATTTTTTTTGCCCGTTGAAACTGTTTTTGAAAGGGAAGATCATAATCCAGGGGTAGAGGTCCCTTTGAGGAAACAACTTCCAGGCTGGTTTCTTTTTCTTCAAATATTTGATATAATTTATTACCCAGAGGGTAATCCAGGGCATTTTCCCTGATTATTACCATCTGTGGTTCAAAGGAATTCAATTGAAATCACTCCTGTATCTTATTTATTTTTAATTTATTATTCCTGTTATCTAAAATAATATTCTAAATATAAAATTAAAAATATTTTTGCAGGAAACCAATATGTTTTGTGGAAAGTATAAATATATTAATTAATGAAAAGAAAGGATGTATATATATGAATAACAAATTTAATGCTGCTGAGGTACTGGAAATGGCTATGGAGATAGAAAAAAAGGGTAAGGCTTTTTACAGAAAACAGGCCAGAATAGTCCAACAAAAAGAAACAAAGGACTTCTTTTTTAAACTGGCAGATGAAGAACAAAAACATTATGAAACTTTTAAAGAATTGAGTCAGTCAGTTAGAAAAGAAATGAAAAACAAACAGGAAATAAATTATATATATGATTATCAGGTTAGTGCTTATTTGAATACACTTGTTGAATTCACAGTATTTCCTCCATTAGAAAATCAGGGTGAGGACACAAAAATAGAAAGTTTGGATGAAGTTTTAACGGTTGCCATTATGGCTGAAAAAGACTCAATACTCTTCTATCAGGAAATATTAAATAATAATAAAGGGAAGACAGCAGATATTTCAAAAAAAATTATAGAGGAAGAAAAAACACACCTGCTGGATTTAATAAATTTTAAGGAAAAGTACAAATAAATGCATTATATCTATATAGTTGAATGTGATGATGGAACATTATATACCGGTTATACCACAGAACTTGAACGCAGAATAGAGGAACATAATCAGGGAGAAGGGGCTAAATACACCAGGGGAAGAACACCGGTAAAATTAAAATACAGTGAGAGTTTTAGCTCCAGAAAAAAAGCAATGAAAAGAGAGTATAAAATAAAAAGTTTACAGAGGTCGCAAAAACTAAAATTAATAAATAAAAAATCAAAATAAAAACAAAAATAAAAAAAAGGCTTTTCCTGGTTTATAGGGGAAAGCCTTTTTAACAGTTTGTTTATTCAAAATCACCAATAAAACGTGGTTCAGGTTCAAGAAGTATTCCTGTTTTTTTATGAACTTCAGTTTGGACTTTTTCTATAAGTTTTTTTATTTCTTTGGCCTGAGCCTGGCCCAGGTTAATAATAAAACCGGCATGTTTTTCAGAAACCTGAGCATCTCCAATACGCATACCCTTTAAACCGCATTCTTCTACCAGTCTTCCGGCATAATCATCAGGTGGCCTTTTAAAAATACTTCCAGCACTGGGCCAGTTTAAGGGTTGTTTTTGCTTTCTTTTATGATTAAGTTCATTCATTAATTCTTCAATTTTATTTTTATCTTTTTTCTTTAGTTTCATGGTGGTTTTTATCAATATATATTCTTTTTGCTGTAGTATACTGTTTCTATAGGAAAGATTAAGCTCATTTTTATTTAATTTGATTTTTTCACCTGTTCTATCAAAAAACAAAGCATTCTCAACAATATCTTTCATTTCATAACCATAGGCCCCGGCATTCATATAGATAGCACCACCCAGGGTTCCCGGAATACCACTGGCAAACTCAAGGCCTCCCAGACCGTGTTCCAGAGCATGGTTTGCCAGGGCAGAAAGAGTAATACCCGATTCTGCCGTAATTAAATTATTATTAACTTCAATTTTATTTAATTTGAGCATATGAATAACTATTCCCCTGAAACCTTTATCACTTACAATTATATTACTTCCTTTTCCCAGAAAAAGAACCTGTATTCCTGATGTGTCTGTAATTTTTAGTGTTTTTCTTAGAGCCTGAATATTAAAAGGTGTTAAAAAGATGTCAGCAGGTCCCCCTACCCTGAAAGAAGTATGTTTTTTTAAAGGTATCCTGGTTTCTATTTTAAGGGAATCAATTTTCTCTAATTTTCCCAGTAAAGCCTTTTGATTTAAAGGCATTTCATTATCACTCCCTGATTATAATATATTAGTTTTATTATATAATATTATAAGACTGACTGCAATTATACAGAAATATTTGACAATTTAAAAGATATAAGGTAAAATTTAATCAAAAGAAAAGGTTAATTTATTTTGTGGATTATTTAACAAGACTAAGGTTTATAAAGTAACAGGAGGGAGATTAATGGAACAGGACTTTAGATTTAATTTAGAAGAAACAGCAGGAGCTATTGGTGATTATGGGACTTTATTACCAATTATTGTAGGAGTAGTGGTTGTTACTGAAATTAATTTGAGTGTTATATTGCTTTTTTTTGGTTTGAGTTATATTTTTACAGGGCTTTACTATAAACTACCGATGCCGGTAGAACCCATGAAAGTAATTGGTGCTGTTGCTATTAGTGGAGCTTTGACAGCAGCTGAAATTGCCGGGGCAGGCATTCTTATGGGCATTATTCTGTTAATGTTTGCTCTGTTTGGTGGAATGAAATACATAAAAAAACAAATTCCAGATTGGTTGGTCAGGGGAATTCAGTTTGGATTAACATTGATTTTGCTGGAAACAGCGCTATCTTTTATAATTGATGACTGGATTATTGGGTTAATTTCAATAGCAATTATAGTTATTTTTTATTTTATATCTGTTATGGATATTTCTTCACTGGTTGTTTTTGGGCTGGGTTTGTGTATTGGATTTTATAATTTTGGGCTACCTTCATTAACCTTTTTTTCCTGGCCAGGATTTATATTACCTGATATACAGGAATTAATAACAGGTTTTTGGTCAGGAACACTTCCCCAGTTACCACTTACTATTGGTAATGCTGTTCTAGCCACTTCAGTGCTAATCACGGATTTGTTTGAGAGACAGGTACCAGAGAGAAAATTGGTTGCCAGTATGGGAATAATGTGTTTGTTTTCTTCACCTCTGGGAGGATTTCCTATGTGTCATGGAGCAGGTGGCCTGGCAGCTCAATATCGTTTTGGAGCCAGGACAGGTGGTTCCAATATTATATCTGGTGTTATCTTATTAATAGTTGCTTTTTTCTTTGCAACTCCAGAGATTATACAGATTATACCATATGGGGTTCTTGGTGCAATGTTATTTTTTACAGCTTTACAGATGTTCCAGAGTGCTGTCATAACTGACAAAAAATTACTTATGGTAGTTACCGGTGTTATTTCACTGTTAATTAATATTGGAGCAGCATTTATAATTATGTTTGTATTTTTTAAAGGTAAAAAATTATTTAAAAAACATACAAATAGTAAATAATTAAGGGGGATGGTAAAATGGATGAACATGCAAAAACGATTACAGATATAAATAATAAACTTAATTTTAACAAAAAACATATATTTGTAATAATTGCTGTTTTAGCAGGGTTTTTTGTCTGGTTTCTTCCCACTCCAGAGGGTTTGTCAGCAGAAGGACACAAATTTTTATCCTTACTGGTAACATTAATTATTTTATTTTTAACAGAAGCACTACCCTTACCTGTAACAATGGGGGGAGCAGGAGCAGCTATTATATTATTTGGGATAGGAGAGACTGAACAGGTATGGACAGCATATGCTCATCCGGTTGTGTTTTTTGTGATTGGTTGTTTAATGCTGGCAAACATTGCAGAACAGGTAGGATTAACCAGAAGATTGGGAAATATTTTGTTGAAATATTGTGGTAATAATGTAGTGAAATTCTCATTTTTTGCCTGTTACCTATTTGGTATTGCTTCAGGATTTATGCATGATGTTTCTGCTGTCACTCTGGGATTAATGTCTCTTTTGCCTTTAATGAGAGCAGCAGAAATTAAACCAGGCAGTAAGATGGGTAAATTTTTAGTGATTTCCATGGCCTTTTGTTGTTCAGCAGGTGGTATGAGTACACTTGCAGGAGGAGGAAGAAACATGGTTGCTGTTGCTTTTTTAGAAGAATTCA
>PWOK01000218.1 GCA_003557445.1 Halanaerobiaceae bacterium | reverse complement strand
TACGCTGGGGATTAGGACCTGGCATGATGGCCGGAACAGCATATGGGTTTTTACAGCTGGTTTTTGATCCGTATATAATTCATCCAGCACAATTTATATTGGATTATCCTCTGGCATATTTTATGCTGGGATTTGCAGGTTTGTTTAAAAACAAAATACAATCAGATAAACAACTATTAAGTGGAGATAAAGATATGTTTATTTGGATTATAATTGCTATGATTATAGGTACAATATTACGATTTGGTGTTCATGTCATATCAGGGGTTATCTATTTCAGTCATTATGCAGGAGAACAAAATGTATGGATATATTCAATAATATATAATGGAACATTTATATTTCCATCATTACTACTTAGTTTTGTTGTAATTATGCCTTTGAAAAGAGTTTTCTTAATTGATAATTAAAAAAATCCAGAGGGAATTAGAATCTATTTTCTAATTCCCTTTGAGCTTTTTCTTTTACATTTTGTCTAATATCTTCTCCATAATAAAATTCAGCTTCTTTTTCCTCGGGTATTGCAATTATTTTTTCCAGTACCTGTCTGGCATTTTTGTTTTTTCTTGCTTTCAGGTAATATTCATATAAATACCATAAATATTCAAAATTATAGGGATCATATTCTACAGATTTTTCTCTATATTCCAGAGCTTTACTCATACTACCTATACTTAGAGGCCAGCCCGGGGCTTTTTTATATAATTGTGCCATTACATCATAGGCAGGAGCAAAATCAGGTTCCATTTCTATTGCTTTCTCCAGTTTGTTTCTCATGGGTCTTACATTAAACAAACTATTTAATATTCCTTTTTCCTGACCAATTTCCCCCATAAAAGCGGCCATCCAGAAATAACTTCTTCCATTATCAGGGGCAATTTCATTCATCCTTTTGGCATATTGTTCTCCCTTTTCAAAAATCTTTAATGGTTCCTGGTGATACTCTGCCAGTACTATATAAATAGTACAAACTGCATCATAAGCATCAGTATTTTCCGGATATTTTTCAATTAACTCATCTGCTTTTTCCAGTACATATTTTAATTGTTGTTCTCTTTCATGTTGGTCAGTAAGTTTAAAAAAAGAGTTAAATTCATCTTCCAGTTTTTCTAACTGTATATCAAAATCACCTGTTTGATTGGTGGTGGCTGAACTAAAATTAAAACTTAGAATTAATATTAATAATAAAGGAATAATGATTTTTTTCATATATTATCACCTCAGTATAATAAATTTTCAATAAGAATATTAAAAATCCTGCATTTAATTTTAATCAGCTGTTGAAATATTTTCAACTATAGTTTATAATGTACTAATATAGTTTATAATTAAGTGAAAAAGGTTATAATATTAATAAAAGTAATAAATTATTATTTTATATAGACATAAGCTATTTTTTATTATATAATATATTATTACATGCATTTAAAAAATTGTTTTGATAAATTAAGGGGGCCAAAATATTAATTTGACAGGTCTTAAAGATATTAAGTTTTCAAATATAGTAATGGCCCGGATTGTAAATAAAGGTGGTTAATCTATTTTTTAAGCTGGATTGATATAGTCTGGCTATTTTGTGCTGTGTTAAAAGATATAAAATATCAGGAGGTATAAGATGACAATTCAAAGAGAGCGTTATAGTTTTTCTAAAATTGATGAAGCTATGGAATTACCGAATTTAATTGAAACTCAGTTAAAATCATATCAATGGTTTTTAGAAGAAGGATTAAATGAAGTACTGGAAGAAATTTCGCCAATTGAAGATTTTTCAAAAAAGTTCACATTAGAATTAATTGATTATTATTTTGATGATCCTGAATATACTCCTCAGGAATGTCGTGAAGGTGATTTGACATATTCAGCAGACCTGCAGTTTACAGTAAGACTGATCAATAAGGAAACAGGTGAGGTTAAAGAACAGGATGTCTTTATGGGGGATTTTCCCATGATGACAGATAAGGGTACTTTTATTGTTAATGGAGCTGAAAGAATAATTGTTAATCAGCTTTCCCGTTCTGCCGGTGTTTATTTTGATGAAGAAAGAACTAGAGATGGCCGGCGCTTAATAGATGCCAGTATTATTCCCAAGCGAGGAACCTGGCTTGAATTTGAATATGATAAAATGAGAGTTATTTCTGTAAGGGTTGATAGGTCAAGAAAAATGCCCTCAACAATATTATTTAGAGCTCTTGGTTATGGTACAGATGAAGATTTACTTGAATTATTTGATAATCATGAAGTAATTCAGGATACAATAAATAAAGATAATACAGAATCACAAAATGAGGCTTTAATTGCTCTTTATAAAAGATTAAATCCCGGTCAACCACCAACACTGGAAAGTGCTGAAGAATTACTTGAATCAAGATTATTTAATCATAAAAGATATGACCTGGCAGATGTTGGTAGATATAAAATAAATGAGAAACTAAATTTAGACATTGATCCTGATAAAAATGTACTTGACATTAAAGATATTGTGGAAACAGTAAAATACATTTTAAAATTAATTGATAATCATCCTGATGCACAGATTGATGATATTGATCATCTGGGTAATAGACGTTTAAAAACTGTAGGAGAACTTGTCCAAAATCAGTTTAAAATAGGTTTATCAAGAATGGAAAGAACAATTAAAGAAAGAATGACAACCAAACAGTCAGAGGTGGTTACTCCCAGGAGTCTGATCAACAGTAAACCTGTTATTAGTGTAATTAAGAAATTTTTTAATAGCAGTCAACTTTCACAATTTATGGATCAGACAAATCCCTTATCTGAGTTAACTCATAAAAGAAGGTTTAGTGCTCTGGGACCAGGAGGTTTGACCAGGGAAAGAGCTGGTTTTGATGTCAGGGATGTTCATCATACACATTATGGCAGGATTTGCCCTATTGAAACTCCTGAAGGACCCAATATTGGTTTGATTGGTTCTATGAGTACTTATTCACAAACCAATGAATATGGATTTTTAATGACACCCTATCTTAAAGTAAAAAAAGGGAAGGTAACCGATGAAATAGAATATTTAAATGCATTTAAGGAAGACAGAAATATTGTGGCTCAGGCCAATACTCCTTTTGATAAAGAAGGTAATATTACAACTGACCAGGTAATTGCTCGTTATAAAAGGGATATACTTGAGGTTTCACCTGATGAAGTCGATTATATTGATGTTTCTCCCAAACAAATTGTTGGTGTATCAGCTGCTTTAATTCCTTTTTTAGAAAATGATGATGCCAACAGGGCTTTAATGGGTGCCAATATGCAGCGGCAGGCAGTTCCTCTGTTAAAAACTGAAGCTCCAATTGTGGCCACAGGTGTAGAAAAAAAAGCAGCAAAAGATTCTGGACTGGCAGTTATATCTAAAAGTTCAGGAGTTGTGAAAAGGGTTACTTCTAAAAAAATAACAGTGGAAACTGATGAAGGGAAAAAAGAAAATTATAATTTATTAAAATTTAAAGGTTCAAATCAGGGAAGCTGTATAAATCAAAAACCAATTGTAAGAAAAGGAGATAAAATTGAGGCAGGGGATATAATAGCTGATGGTCCTGCCATGGATAAAGGAGAACTCTCTCTGGGTAAAAATGTCTTAATAGCTTTTATGGCCTGGGAAGGTTATAATTATGAGGATGCTATTTTAATTAGTGAAAAACTTGTTAAAGAGGATGCCTATACATCAATTCATATAGAGGAACATGAAATTAAAGCTCAGGAGACAAAGCTTGGTCCTGAAGAAATCACCAATGATATTCCCAATGTCAGTGAAAGTGACCTGAAAAATCTTGATGATGAAGGAATAATAAGAGTGGGAGCTGAAGTTGGTGAAGGAGATATTCTGGTAGGGAAAATAACTCCCAAAGGAGAAAAAGAGTTAACCGCAGAAGAAAGACTACTTAATGCAATTTTTGGTGAAAAAGCCAGAGAAGTTAGAGACAATTCACTGAGAGTACCTCATGGAGAAAAAGGTGTTGTTGTGGATGTAAAAGTTTTATCCACCGAAAATGGTGATGAACTGGATGCAGGTGTAAATAAACTGGTTAAGGTTCATGTGGCAACCAAACGTAAATTATCAGTGGGAGATAAACTTGCCGGACGCCACGGAAATAAAGGTGTGGTTTCCAGAATATTGCCAGAACAGGATATGCCTTTTATGGAGGATGGTACTCCTGTGGAGATAGTTTTAAATCCACTGGGAGTTCCTTCCAGAATGAATATTGGCCAGGTATTAGAAACACATCTTGGTAGAGCAGCAAAAGTATTAAATATGCATGTAGAAACACCTGTTTTTGATGGTGCTCAGGAAGATGAAATAGAAGAATTATTAAAAAAAGCAGGTATTGATATTGAGGGAAAAGAAACTCTGTATGATGGTAGAACAGGATTGCCATTTGATAATAAAATTACAGTTGGTTATATGTATATATTAAAACTGCATCACCTTGTAGATAAAAAGATTCATGCCCGTTCAACAGGACCTTATTCCCTGGTTACCCAGCAGCCTCTTGGTGGTAAGGCTCAATTTGGTGGACAAAGGTTTGGTGAAATGGAGGTCTGGGCTCTTGAGGCTTATGGTGCAGCCTATACCCTCCAGGAAATGCTTACAATAAAATCTGATGACCTGAAGGGTAGAACAGATGCCTATGAAGCCATTGTAAAAGGAGAAAATATTCCTGAACCCAATTTACCGGAATCTTTCAGGGTATTAATCAGGGAAATGCAAAGTCTTGGTCTTGATGCTCAGGTATTTTCCGATGAAAAAGAAGTGGAAATTGCTCACAGTATAAATAAAGCACAGGAAACTGAAAAAAAACTGGGTGTAAGTGAGTAAAAATAAATATAATTATCTATAAATATGTCCCTTAAAAGGGGCATATTTTATATTTTAAAAGAGTGAATTATATAAATAATTAAAAAATATAAAAATTATGCAGGAAAAATTTTATTTTTCAAGAAAGATATTATATAAGAAAAAACAGTATAAATTAAATTAAAATAATCTTTTTTACAGATTGCTTATAATTGTTGAGGGGGTGAATAATAGCTTTTAAAAAATTATTATATGCTGTATATAATATAAAAATCATGTTTTGTTTTTTGCAGGGTTTAAATATTGTTAAAAATTTTGTATTTTACAAAATTTAAGGGGGTATTTTTTTAATGGAAAAAAGCAGAAACAGATCTGTTTTATTGTTAACAATTTTTGTGATTTTAACTTTTGTTCTGGTGTCAGGTTGTAATCTTATTGGTGAAGAATTATTGCAGACATATGAAATATCAGGAAGAATAGTTGCACCTGAAGAAGAAGGTGGTCATGGAATTGATGGAGTTGAAGTAATCTGGAGTAATCATGAAATAGAAGATAGTGTTTACACTGATACAGATGGTTATTTTACTATTCCAGAAGCTTATGGTGAGGTTAGGATTGAACCTGAAGGTGATTTTACTTTTGATCCGGAATATATAGATGAAATAAAAATCACTTCAGATGATCGAGAAAATCTCATACTCACAGCACTTGATGGTAATGTATGGAAGAGATTGGATATAGATATTGTTGAAGGTGATGGAGATATAGAAATTGGTCCTGACGATGCTTTTTTAGAAAAATATAATGTGATTCAAGTAGGTTCAACTATTGAAATAACTGCTACACCTAAAGAAGGAGAAGTGTTTTTTGGCTGGTCAGGTGATTATGAAAGTGATGATGAGATCCTTTCTTTTGTTGTAGAAGATTCGGTTACTATAAATGCCAAATTTGGCATTCCTGGTATTACTGTTAGGGGTGCAGGAGCTGATCTATGGGGAGATAACATAGAATTCCATTTTGCTTATGTTAAAGTAGAAGGAGACGTTGACTTTAAAGGACGTTTTGTATATCATGAGGATATTTTTGATGGTGGC
>PWOK01000009.1 GCA_003557445.1 Halanaerobiaceae bacterium | reverse complement strand
TGAACCAGAAATAGTCGAGAATACAATTATTGTTCAGGCAGACTCACTGGGCAAATACCTGGGAGTACTGGAACTGGCCTATAATCCCCAAACAAAAGAATTAAGAATACGTAATGGAAAAGAGACACTGATTACCATAGATGGTGATATTCCTGCTAATCAAGAGATTTCTCAACTGGTTGATAAATATACTGAAAAACTCAATAATCTGGTTGCCGAGATGACTGATAACAGGTTTAATGATATTATGGATACAGTAGCTTTATCTGATTTTAAGCTTCCCAACAGTCCCCGCCTTCAGGAAACCCCGGTCGGTAATTTTATTACTGATGCTATGCGGGAAATTACCAGTAGAGTAACTGGTAAACGGGTTGATGTTTCCATACAGGCCAATGGCAGTATTAGAGAAAGTATAATACCGGGATCACTGGAACATTCTAAAAGAAAGGTTTCTTTTTATGATATAACTGAAGTTATAGGTCTGGGATATGGTAATGATGGCTATCCTGGTTATCCTGTTGTTTCTTTTTATCTAACAGGTGAAGAGTTACGCAGGGTTCTGGAAGTAGCAGTTCTTCTGGAACAACTTATGGGAGACACTTATTTTCTTCAGTTTTCCGGACTTCGTTATGATTATAATCCGGATAATGCTATTCTTTTTACAATTCCTTTTATTAATCAGCCACTGCCCACTACCAGGGCTGTTAACCGGGCACAAATTTATACTGGAGATAAAAAGATACAACCTGTAGAAGAAGAAAGTGATCAATATATATCTCTGGAAAGAGGAGATGAGAAGTTATATCATATTGTAACTGATACTTATGTATTATCATATCTACCCCTTGTGGGAGATCTCCTTCCTCACCTGGAAGTAGTTCCTAAAAATGAAGAAGGTGAAGCAGTTACTCTGGAAAGAATGGGAGAACTTATAGTACATCGAAATGATAGGGAACTTAAAGTCTGGCAGACTGTAGTGGAGTTTGCTGCAGATCAACCCCTGGATGATAGTGGTACTCCTCAGATATCAGAATATTACTCCCAAACAGCTGGCAGAATTAACAGGGTAAAAAGTTTTCCTATGATAGTCTGGGTATATTTAATAATTCTTTTACTAATTATAATCGTAATATTTATTTATAAAAAAATAAAAAGGAAGAAAAAATAAAAAAAAGAATTTAAACAGGTGGGAAGTGTTTTCTAATGAAAAAAGGAATTTTTGCTGTGTTGATAATATTTTGCCTTTTTATAACCTTTACTTTTGTAGAAAAAACGGAGGCAAATACTTTTTCAGCCGGAGGTATTGATATATATGCAGAATACAATTTTGTAATATTTGAAGAAAATATGTATGTTTATGGTAGTGCTTTTGAAAAAGATTTTCTTGGTTATCAAATAAATTTGTTTGCTGCTTCAGGTTATAGTCTGGGTTTAGAAAAAAATATTACCTCAGGGATAAGTGCTTCTTTAGAATATAACAGGATTCCAGTGAATACAGAATTTGCCAGTATGGGATTAAATGCAGTCAGGGGAAATTTGTATTACAGAATATTTTCTTTGAAAATCAAAACAGGCCTTGCTTATTATTATGGTAAAACAAAATTTAACCATGATGATGGTACCTCAGAAACCCTATATTTTGATGGTAGTCCCGGGTTTAAAATCGGTACTGTTTATGAACATGATTTTTTAGAAAATATGAAGATATGTTTTAACTGGGGATATAGATTTTTGAAAATTGGTTATAGTGTTTTTGACTTTGACTATAATCTTAATGGGATTGAATTAGGTCTTGGTTTAAATTATTCATTTTAATTCTAACTTAAAATGAGCAAAGTTTAGTAATCCAGAGGATAACTCTTTTTATCCTACCCCAGGAGGATCCTGGTCTATTGCTTTTTTCGAAGTTTTATAGTATTATATATTTACAGAGTTCCAGGAAGTCCTAAAAGGAACTGACCGTAGGAAAAACCTTTTAATGAAAGCTTGTGAAAGTATGATTGATTAGTTCCAGCAGTGGAACTAACTACCGAAGAGTTTATGATTTTTCGACGACCAGGATTAATTGACTGAAATTGGCAAGACTATTAACAAATAGTAATACAGTTTTAGTGAAGAGGTCAAAGGAAGCCGAAAATAAGTAAAGGAGGAGTTAGTAAAACACTGGTTAGTGTAATCAGTTAGAAAAAGTAAGTAAGTAAGCGGTCAGGGAATTGATAAAGATTTTTTGGAACTCTGTATATTAATTGAATGTGAATATAAAAGACCTGCCAGAAGGCAGGTTTTTTTGTTCTTTTTCTTATTATCTGATATAATATTTGGTATAAAACAGAAAAAAATATGAGGGGGAGGGAATTAAAAATGGCTGAAATTAAAAAAAGTGAATATAAGAGGTTGCAGTTGTTAAATATTGTTGGTTTTAGTGGTATGGTTGTGGTTAATATTCTGGCAAATGCATTACCAATAAACAATCTGGATACAGGTCAGATTGCTGATATGTTTCCCAATTTATTTACACCTGCCGGTTTTACTTTTTCTATCTGGGGATTAATATACCTATTGCTGGCTATTTTTGTGGTTTACCAGGGTAAAGGTGTTTACGGAAAGAAAGTTAAAGAACTTGATTATGTTCAGCGAATTGGTTATTTATTTTTTACCTCCTGTATATTTAATATTATTTGGATATTTACCTGGCATTACCTTTATATAGGACTTTCTCTGGTGACAATGATTATTCTATTACTTATTTTATTAGAATTATATAAAAAATTAAATTCAGAAAAAAGTAATGAAAAAGGGGAATTTATCACCAGGATAGCTTTTAGTATATATTTAGGATGGATAACCATTGCCACTGTTGCCAATGTAACAGTTTTTCTGGTTGATATAAACTGGGGAGGATTTGGATTAACAGATGTCTTCTGGATGGTAGTAATTACTATTGTGGCTACGGCAATTGTAATTTTATTTATGAAGAAAAACAGAGATCCTTTTTACAGTCTGGTAGCACTCTGGGCATTTTTTGGTATAATATATGAAAGATTAACTGCAGATCAGGTAGAAATAGCTGTAGTAATAGTTGTAGCATTATGTATGATTGCTATTGCCAGTGCAACTATTATGATTATTAAAAATCCGGGAAAGGAATAAAATTTAGTTTTTATTGAAAAAACAGAGGAATTTATATTTTTATAGAGAATAAATGATTATAAAAACTTTATGATTTTACTTCCTCAACAGTAATTTAATATTATAATACAAACAATTAAGGCAACAAGAAAACATTTTACATATATAACTATAAAGGGGGTAAAAGATATGAAAAGTGAATTTAATAAGCAACTTAAAGAATTAAAAAACAGGTTAGTTGAGATGGGTAAAGATGTAGAAAAAACGATCAATTTAAGTATTAATGCTTTAAAGAGCCAGGATTTAGAACAGGCTGATAAAATTATTAAAAATGATGATAAAATAGATTCACAGGAGATGGAATTAAAAGAAGAATGCAGAAAATTACTGGCCTATGATAAAATACCTGAAAAAGATTTAAGGACTATACTTGCCATATCAGAAGCAGTAACTGACCTGGAAAGAATAGGAGATTATTCAGAAAATATAGCAGAAATGGTAATTGAAATTGGAGTACAGCCCCTGATTAAACCTTTGATTGATATACCAAGAATGACTGATCTGGCCTCAAATATGTTAACAGAAAGCCTGGATATTTTCATGAATGAGGATCTTGAAAAAGCAAAGGAACTGGCCAGAGATGATGAAATGATTGATGATTTAAATGAACAAATTTTTAGGGAATTAATAACACATATGATGGAAAAACCCACTATGATAAGACAGGCATCCTCATTAATATTTATCAGCAGGTTTTTAGAAAGGATAGGGGATCACTGTACCAATATCTGTGAAGGAGTAATTTATATGATTTCAGGAAGAAGAGAATCTTATTAAAAAAATAAATTACTGAAAAAAAAAGAGTATTTCAGATATTTAACAAGTAAAAACGAGATATTTTTAGTACATAGGTTAATAAGGAGTTTGATAAAAAATTAAATATAATGTATTATTATATTCCAAGGTTCTAAGAGGTCCTAAAAGGAACTGACTGTAATAATTAATTTTAAATGAAAGCTTGTGAAAGTAAAATTAATTAATTTCAGTAACAGAACTGACAACTGAAGAGGTTACAGAAATCCGACAACCAGGATTAATTAATTGAAGCTGATAAACCATTTAAAAATTGGTGGACAGTTTTAATTAAGAAGTCAGCGGAAGCCGGAAGGAAGTAAAAGAGGAAGTCAGGTATGTACTGGAAGGTAATTAATTTGAAAAAGCAGGTCAGTAAGCAGTCAGGGAATTAATAAAGATTTCTTGGAACCTTGTATTTTTTTATGTATATTTTTTAATCCTGCCTCAGGCAGGTTTTTTTATTTGTAGAAAGAATAATAAATAAAGAGGAATTTATGTTTGTTTAAAGAATAATTTTAAAAAGAGTAAATATGTTTGAAATTCAGGAAGGAGTTTATTAAATGACTAAAAAAATTAAAATTTCACAATCAGGGGATTATTTTATTGATGAGAAGGGACAAAAGTTTTTCTATCTGGCCGATACAGTCTGGAGTGCTTTTACCAATGCAACTCTGGAAGAATGGGAGGAATATCTGGATGTTAGAAAAAGTCAGGGTTTTAATGCCCTACAGATTAATGTGTTAAGACAGCATGATGCCAGTGACAGTGAACTTAATCTTGAGCCTTTTGCAAAAAAAAGTGATGGTACATATGATTTCAGTAAAATCAATGAACAATATTTTGAAAGAGCTAAAAAAATGGTTAAGATGGCAACAGATAGGGGGTTTGTGCCCGTCCTTGTTCTACTGTGGGCAAACTATGTTAAAGATACTCTATTTGCACAACCAGGAAAAACCATGCCTTTTTCTGAAATTGAACCTTATGTTGAATATGTAGTTACTAAGTTTGCAGAATTTAATCCCATGTATTTTATCAGTGGGGATACTAATTTTGAAACAGAAGATACTGTGAAACATTACTTAAAAGCCTTAGAAACAGTAAAAACAATAACTCCTGAGGCCTTGATAACTCTACATCTATGGGGGAAAGAGGTACCTCATTATGATCTCCCTGAAAGTATTTTTAAAAATGATAAACTGGACTTTTTCTCATATCAATCCGGCCATGGAGACTGGACTAAACACCCCTATAAACTGGCTCAGCAATTTTATGATTATCCTGGTAACAAACCAATAGTTAATACAGAACCCTGCTATGAGGGAATAGGTCAGGAATGGGGTCGTATTATGCCTGCTAATATTAGAAGAGCAACCTGGTTGAGTCTTCTATCAGGGGCTAAAGCCGGTATAGGTTATGGAGCTCATGGTCTCTGGTGCTGGCATAGAAAAGAATTGAAACCCATAGAATGGGGGTTTAAAAATCCTTTTGACTGGAAGGCTGCTTTAAATTTAAAAGGAGCCCGGGATGTAGCTTATGCTAAATCACTTTTTGAACAATTTGATTTGTTTGATATAGAACCCTCTGATAAAGTAGTAAATGATGATTGGCCTATTAGATTGTCTTTATCTGAGGATAAAATGGTTTTATATATTCCTTACAGTACAAATGTGACCCTGGATATGGACTTAAAAGAATATAATCTTACTTTAATAAATCTGCATAAACAGCAGATATTAGAACCTGAAATTGAATATAAAGAGGGGAAATCTATAGTTAAACAATATCAATTTAATAATGATGCCCTATTAATTGGTAAAAAATAAAAAAACAGGTTAGCAGAAGGTGATATCATGAAAATAATGGTTGCTCCTGATTCTTTTAAGGGCAGCTTATCAGCAAAAAAAGTGGCTGATAATATAGCTAAAG
>PWOK01000037.1 GCA_003557445.1 Halanaerobiaceae bacterium | reverse complement strand
TCTTGAAGATATTTTTTTAAAAGATGTTAAATTAATTCATAATAAAAAATACTTTAAAACTTTTTTAGAAGACTTTAAGAAACAAAGAGATTTTGATATTGACAATATTAATACAGATGAGATATATGGTATGGTTAATGAAATGGCTATAAGTATTGCATCACACTATCAAGAAGGTTCTGTTATTATTCCTGAAATTCCTATATTTGGAGAAATATCAGATAAATATGGAAAAAGAAAAATAAGAGGTATTATTGATATGGCAATTGTCAATCCTCAAGGAGAAGTTACTATAATAGATTTTAAGAATAAAAAAATAAATAATTTATTAGCAAAAAGAGGTGATGGTGAAACAAAAATAGAAAACACAGATATTATCCCTCAATTAGCTACTTATTCTAAACAAATAGAAAATGATGGAATAACACCATTTGAAGGAAATAATATAACCATAATGGGACAATGGATGTTGCAATTAAAGACATATATGAATATATTAAATCAGTTATTCAGTAAAATTGTTATCCCAACTCCTATCTTAGAAGATGAAACTATTGATAATAATTTAGGTAGTTTACGATATGAGGAAGGTACATTCTCAGGTGAAAAAGGATATACTATTTTTGTGGAATTAGGCAATGATCAAATGGCTAACCAATTATCAGATTATGATAAATATGTAATTACTATTGCAGGAGAAGCTGACTTATTAGTAATCAGTAATGATAAACCTGTAAGAGACATATGTGGAGAGTATGATATAGAAGTTACTGGTACACTGGGAGTTATATCTTCTGCTTATGAGAATGGTTTAATATCTTTTGTGCAAATGGAGAAAGCATATAAATTTTTGTTTTAAGAAAAATCTAGTTGTTATTTAAGTAATAATTTGAAAGAAATTATATATAAATATTATTCAATAGATGAATAGATAAGATTACTATCTAACAGTTCAGGCTGTTATTTTTCTTTAAGGGAAGTTTAAAAACCTGGCAGCAGGATATGGTACAAGGCTTTATCCCCTGACCAAAAACACACCCAAACCTTTATTAAGAATAACTGATAAAACTATATCTTTTAAATTGACAGAGTTTTGGCGGAGGTCGTGAAGATATCTGGGAACCACTGTAGCTCTGGTTGCCGGTGGGCACACTTTTGGCAAATGCACATCCCCTGCTCTCTCTGGCCATTAATTTACAATTTTGAGAGTTAAAGATGTTTGGATTGAAGTATGAAAAGTAAAAGAGTTAAATTTTTTAAATTCTCTATGGCATATGCTGTAGAGATTTTTTATATATTTCGACAAAAACAGATAAAAAAAGACACAATAATACAAAAATATTACATAAAAATCATAAATTAGATAATAAAACAAAAAAATATATATTTAAGGAAGGAATTTTTTAATTTACATAGAAGTTTAATAATAATAAAGATAGTGAAAATGAAAAGATCAAAAAGTAATAATATTTTCACTATAATAGAAGAAAAAAAAGAAAAAAATTCTTAGAAGAGGATAGAAAAGAAGGTGAATAATATGTTTAATGAATTAATCTATCAGTTAAATAACATCCAACTACCCGATAAAAATTACTGGTTAAACATACTGCGAGTCAAAGAAAAGGTATATGATAATATAAATAATCCAGTTAAAAGAAAAGAATATATAGAAAGATTAATGGCCATTCCTGGTATTGAAGATCTGTTATATGAATGGTTAATATACCAGGAAAATATCTCAGATATTGAAAAAGACACACAGTCAATAAAAGAAAAAATAAAAAAAGTAATTGATAGTAAAGAAATGATATCCTTGATTTATCTAAGTTACTATTTATCAGGGAAAAGACTGATTGTTCGAAATCAGTTGGTTCAGGAAATTTTATTGAATGAAACAGAAAAAAATATGGTTGAAGAACAGAATATAAGAAAAGATTTTTTAATTGCCTTAATTGTAATGATTAATAATTATGAAAATCTCATATTTTTTTATGCCCTGGATAAAGCAGAAAGTTATGCCTATAAACAGTATCAGCTTATACCTGATACAGAAAAAGAATCAGAATATGAAAAAACCAATCAAATAATAAACAATGATCTAAAATTAGATAAACTGGAGCAACTGGAATATTTAAAAAAAGGTCTTAAATTATTTGATGATATGAAAAATGATGATAATACCAGTTCAGTACTATTAATTCAGAAAAAAACAAACAGATTGAGATTATATATTCGCCGGGAAATAGGAACAGGTAGTATCTATGAACATAATAGAACAATACTTGGTGATGATACTGATATTTTTATAATTGATTTTATTAACCAGGGTAAATATATATATGAAAGATCTATTGGCAATATAGGTAGTGAGCTTGCTGGTTATCTTATAGAATTATTGATAGTTCAAAAAGTAAAATATGAAGAATCTAAATTTCAGTTTGATGTAAAAAAATTAAATGGGTTTTTTAATACACTTTTAGATAAATATGATCCAGAGATAAGACTGAGGTCAGTAGAAATTAAAAATTTTGCACTGGCAAAAAGACCAATTTTAAAATTAAAAGTAGAGAACAAAAAGTTAAATCTGGCAGATACCATTATAGACATAGAAGACAGGGGGTTTAATATTCTCTCTGATAGAGAAAATTATGATAATATTAAAAGGATTGATTTAATTTACCGGCAAAAAGAGATAGATGATTTTAATGTAATACCCCTTTTTCCTGTAATAATGGAAAGCAATAAGGTTGTTCTTCAATTTTCCAACAAAAATCTTAGTTCAACAAAGAATGATAAATTTATTTCACACATGGAAAAAAAATATGATATATATGTTGTTCCTGGATAAAGTAAGAGTATTCATCTTCTTGAAAGTTTCCACCCAAGTCTAATAATAGAATAAAAAATAATATATTAGATATTGAAAGTATAGATGAAGATAAGAAAACAATGCAAAAATGATTTTTCCTTAACATCACCCTGTGATAAAAGTCTTTTAACTATAATATGTAAAAAATAAATGGTAATATTTATCACAATTAAAGGTTTTTATTCACCACAGGAGGTTTGTTTATATAATTTACTTTTGTTCAAGTGCTTTTTCAACAGCTTCCATCAGGGCTTTACTTGTGTCAGTTGCCCCAGTAACGATATCAACATCAGGGCTCTGTTTTTCTAACATGTCTTCAATTAATTGTTCAAAAGCAGGTTCTGCAATACGGTCTGTTTCACTATCTTTCACTATTATTATATCTATTATTTCACCATTATTAAATACAACATCAATAACCATTTCTCCTCCATAACCTTCAGCAGAACCTCGATAAATATTATATCCTTGTTTCAAATAATCTTCAGTTAGATCCACTTCTTTTACATCTTCTATTTCTTCATCAACTTCATCTTCAGGAACTGTTTCCAGCATAGGTATACCATCACTAAAAATAAAGAGAAAAGCCACCAGTAATAATACTATGAAAAATAAACTAGATAAGAAATTTTGTTTAAACATAATATATTAACCCCTCCATAAATGTTATTAATTATTTAATTAATTGCAAGGTAATTATAATATAATTAAAACTGATTGTAAAGAAAAAAATATAAAAAAAGACCAGAGCATTTTGTTATGACAACAGGTAATTCCCGGTTTTTTTTGAAATTTGAAAAACTAAAGAGATCAATGAAAATCTTTTGTATATCAATATGATAGTGTTTTTACTTAATAAATATGTTATAATTAATTGTAGAAAATGTGAAATCTGGGAAGTGGCCAATATTTATATTGATATTGTTCATTATTATGAAATAGAAAATTACTGGCAACTTTTAGAGCCTGGAGAAGAGTATGCCGAAAAATTGATTGAAATTACACCTGATAGTCCGGAAGGATATTATTTATCAGGAATATATCTGGGACAGATTGGTAAAAAACGGGGTATATTAAACAGTCTGAGAAGTATCAAACCCATGAGGGATTTACTGGAAAAATCCATTCAACTGGAACCTGATTTTTCACCTGCTTATGATGTTTTGGCCCATTTATATCTTGAAGCACCTGGCTGGCCTATCAGTATAGGCAGTGTAAAAAAAGCCCTGGAACACAGGGTGAAGTCTGTAAAATTGGAGCCTGAGAATTTAAAATATCAATGGGAATTATACAATAACTATCTGAAAGTTAATAAACAGAACGAGGCTGCTGAAGTTTTATATATAATTATTGAGCTGACAGAGAATAATCAAAATTTAGAAGAAAAAGAAAAAATAATCAGAAAAAAGGCACTGGAAGCTCAAAAATCATAAATGATATCTGTTTAATAACCACATGAGTCCAAATAATAGGCAGGTGGGTAATTCCAATTCAGAATTGAAATACTTAATTCCATAAGGTATAATTGTTGTATAAATAATTATATCAGGATGAAAGAGGCTGATATAATAAAATGTGCAGCAGACAAATAAAACAAAAAAGGAGCAATAAAATAATGAAAGATTTTACTTTTAAAAATCCAACTGAGATAATTTTTGGTAGAGGCAAAGAAATGGTATGTGGAGAAGTAATCAAAAAATATAGTGGTGGTAAAGTTTTATTTCATTATGGTGGAGGTAGTATAAAAAAAATTGGTTTACATAAAAAGATTATTGAATCATTAAAAACAGCAGGACTTGAATATGTTGAATTAGGAGGGGTTAAACCAAATCCTCGTTTGAGCATGGTCAGGAAAGGTATAGAATTATGCAGAAATAATAATATTGACTTCATATTAGCAGTAGGAGGAGGAAGTGTGATTGATTCTGCCAAAGCCATTGCCTCCGGTGCTACTTATGAGGGTGATGTATGGGACTTTTTCGAGAATAAAGAAACACCAAAAACAAGATTACCACTGGGAGTAGTTTTGACCATTCCTGCTGCAGGAAGTGAGGCAAGTAATAGCTGTGTAATAACTAAAAAAAAGGGCTGGTTAAAAAGATCTTATAAATCAGAAAGAAACAAACCTGATTTTGCAATTTTAAACCCAGAAATTACTTTTTCACTTCCCGATTACCAGACAGCCTGTGGTGCAGTTGATATCATGGCACATGTTATGGAAAGATATTTTACCAATCAGAAATATGTAGATTATACTGATAGATTATGTGAGGCAACCTTAAATACAGTAATAAAAAATATACCTATTGTATTGGAAGAACCGGAAAATTATGAAGCCAGGGCGGAGATAATGTGGGCCGGTACACTTGCTCACAATGGCCTGGTTGGTACAGGTAGAATAGGTGATTGGTCATCTCACTTAATCGAACATGAAATTAGTGGAATATATGATGTAGCACACGGTGCCGGTCTGGCAATAATTTTTCCAGCCTGGATGAAATTTGTATATAAACAAAATATTGATAGATTTGCTCAATATGCAACCAGAGTCTGGAATATTGAACTGAATTTTGCTGAACCAGAAAGAACTGCATATCTGGGTATAAAAAGTACGGAAAACTTTTTTAAGTCAATAGGTATGCCTGTAAGATTATCTGAAATTGATATTACTGATGACAGGCTGGAAGAAATGGCAGATAAATGTATACTAAACAATGGTGATACTTTAGGTAATCTGGTAAAATTAACAAGAAAAGATATTCTAAAAATATATAAACTTGCTTTATAAGTGTTCTGGAGTAATATTAAAAAAAAAATAAAAATCCGGCAGTTTTTTTGCCGGATTAGTTATTCATTTCCTTTTATTCTCTATATCTACCTCTATTTAAGGCATCTCTTACTGCAGAGGCAATTTTACTGGACCTAATTGTTGCTGCAGTTACTCCATCTACTTCAGTTTCTATAGCATCAAGAACTGGAGTACCTTCTGGAGTTCCTTCCATATAAGCCAGTCTTTCTACTATTTCATCTCTACCCTGAGCTCCTTCCAGG
>PWOK01000066.1 GCA_003557445.1 Halanaerobiaceae bacterium | reverse complement strand
ATGCAATAATATAATTGAACTTAATTTAAAGGGGGGTATTGAAAATGAAAAAATATTTGGTTTTGTTAACTATATTGACTATGGTTTTTGTTGTTGGTTGTGAAATTAATGATCTTTTGGATGGAGACTCCGGAGAGTTGGCTTTGTCTGTAGCTGATGCACCTGTAAATGAAATAGATGAAGTGGTTATAACTCTTGACAGAATAGAGGTAAAAGGAGATGACACAGATTGGCAGGAGTTTACTGATTTTGATGGTGGGACAAAAACTGTGAATTTATTAGAATTGAGATTTGATGAAGAACTTATTGGACAGGAAGAACTGCAGGAAGGTGTTTATGAACAAATAAGATTAATTCTATCTGCTAAAGAGGATGTTCAGGGTATAGAAGGACAAATAGGAGATTCTTATGTTAGTTATAAAGGAGAATATGAGGGAAGAGAAAAGGACAACCTATTTATACCCAGTGGTCAGCAGACCGGACTGAAAATTGACTATGAATTTATGATAGAAGAAGGAACTATTTCAGAGATATTACTTGATTTTGATGTTAGAGAAATTTTAAAGAATATGCCTGAACAGGCACCATTTGGATATATTTTAAGTCCAGAGGCCATAAATACTATTAATAAGCAGGAAACTGCTGATGTTGAGGGGAGAGTAGTTGATCAGGATCAAGAACCAATTACAGATAATGATGTTATAATTGATGTCAAAAATGAAGCAGATGAAATTATTGGTTCAACTGTAGCTACAATAGAAGAAATGGATGATAGAGCTGAAGGCGCTTTTAAACTTAGAGGTCTGGAAACAGGAATATATTACATTTCAGCCTATGTTGAAGATAAAGATGGTAATATAATAGCGGAGACAGAAGAGGATATTGAAATTGAGATAGTGGAAACAGGTTCAGGTATTGTTGTAAACATAGAGGAGAATATAGTTGTTAAGTAAAAACAAAAAATAGCAATTCTCATACTCATAATAGAAATACCGGAATTAATTTTCCGGTATTTCTTTATTTAAATTTATCTGCTGTTAAATAAATATAACCTTTTTTTGTGTATAGTTCATTATTGTCTTTCATCTTATTTAATATCTTGGTGGTGGTTCCTCTGGTAGTTCCTGCCAGGCTTGCCAGCTCTTGATGAGTGATTCTTTTAGATATCAAAATACCCTGTTTTGTTTTTTCACCATATTGTTTCTTTAAATTTATTAAAACTGAATTTATCCTTTGTTCAACACTTTTAAACGATAAATCCTGTATTTGCTGATTGGCTTTTTTGAGCCTGTTTGATAAAGTTGTAATAATTTTTAAGGCAATTTCAGGGTTATTGCTAATCAGTTGTTTGATTTTGTTTTTTTTAATAACTCCCAGTAAGGAATCCTGAAGAGCACGGGCTGAAGCAGAACGTTCATTATTATTATTAAATAAAGCCATTTCACCAAAAAAATCACCTTTACCAAGTAAAGCCAAAATGTTTTCCTTACCTTCAATATCTGTTTTATATATTTTAATTAAACCTTCAAATATTAAGTAAAAACTTCCTCCTTCTTGTTGTTCAAGAAAAAGAATATCATTTTTTTTGATTTTTTTGATTTTAATAATATCATAAACTTTTTCCTGTTCTGTTTTTTTAAAGTCTTCAAATAAATAAAAACAGGATAAATTATTATTCATATAGACCATCTCCTATAATTTAATTTTACCAGAAAACACAATAGAAGTAAATAATATTTTTAATCACACATTAATTTATCGGATTAGTTGACAAGAGAAAAAATATATGATAATATATTAAAAACTATTTAAATACAATTTAATAGATACCCCTTATCAAGAGTGGTGGAGGGACTGGCCCGATGAAACCCGGCAACCAGCAATTTTTTTACTATTGTGTGGTGCTAAATCCTGCAGGATTGGGATCCTGGAAGATAAGAGAATTCCTAATATATCTCTTCTGCTTTCAGGAAGAGATTTTTTTAATTTACTTAAATATTTTTTTAAGGAGGCAAAAAAAAATGAAAAAAAATAAAAATTATGGTTTTGATACATTAATGGTTCACGCCGGTCAAAAACCGGATTCTGCTACTGGAGCCAGGGCTGTTCCTATTTATCAAACAACTTCTTATGTCTTTGATGATACAGATCATGCAGCTGATCTTTTTGCTCTTGAGAAAGAAGGAAATATTTATACAAGGATTATGAATCCAACAAATGCAGTACTGGAAAAAAGATTGGCATCTTTAGAAGGTGGGGTGGGCGCTTTAGCTCTTGCTTCAGGGCAGGCTGCTGAAACTATTTCTCTTTTGACTATTGTTCAGCATGGTCAGGAAATTGTTAGTGGAAGTGCTATATATGGGGGAACTTTTAATTTGTTTAAACATACTTTGCCTAAAATGGGAATAGAAGTAAAATTTGCAGATTCTAATGATCCTGAAAGTTTCAAAGGAAAAATTACAGAAAAAACCAGGGCTTTATATGTTGAAACCATTGGAAACCCGAGATTGGATGTTCCTAATTTTGAAAAACTGGCAGACATTGCTCATAATAATGGTATTCCTTTGATAGTAGATAATACTTTCGCTACTCCCTATTTATGCAGGCCTTTTGAACATGGTGCAGATATAGTGATTCATTCCACAACAAAATTCATAGGTGGTCATGGAACTTCTATTGGAGGAGTAATTGTTGATAGTGGTAAATTTGACTGGGATAATGGAAAATTCCCGGAACTATCTGAACCAGATCCCAGTTATCATGGAATTGTTTATACTGAACACTTTAAAGATGCTGCCTATATAGGTAAAGCCAGGGTTCAAATGTTGCGTGATCTGGGTAGTTGTTCCAGTCCATTTAATGCCTTTTTAATATTACAGGGCCTTGAGACTTTAAGTTTAAGAATGGAAAAACACTGTGCCAATGCTAAAAAAATAGCTGAATATCTGAATGAAGATAGTAGAGTTAGCTGGGTTAATTATCCAGGATTAAAGAGCCATAACACACATGAAAATGCCCGTAAATATTTAGTTAATGGTTTTGGAGCAATGCTAACATTTGGAGTAAAAGGTGGTAAAGCAGCTGGAATAAACTTTATTGAAAACCTGAATATATTCTCCCATCTTGCCAATGTGGGTGATGCAAAATCACTTGCAATTCATCCGGCAAGTACCACCCATCAGCAGTTAAGTGAAGAAGACCAGATTAAATCTGGAGTTTTACCGGACATGATTCGTTTGTCAATTGGTATTGAAACACTTGATGATTTAATTGAAGATATAGATAAAGCTTTAAATAATTAAATTTTTATGTTAATATTTAAGTAAGATATCAAATTAAGGAGGTTATAATTATGCCGATTAAGATTCCTGATGAATTGCCGGCATCAGATATATTAAAAAATGAAAATATATTTGTGATGCCTGAAGAAAGGGCATTAAGTCAGGATATAAGAGCATTAAAAATATTATTTTTAAATTTAATGCCCACAAAAATTATTACTGAAACTCAAATTTTACGTTTACTAAGTAATTCTCCTTTACAGGTAGAAATAGATTTATTACATCCAGAAACACATGAATCTAAAAACACTTCAGAGGCTCATATGATAAAGTTTTATAAAATCTTCTCAGAAATTAAAGATAATAAATATGATGGATTGATTATCACAGGAGCCCCTGTAGAACATCTTGAATTTAAGGAAGTTGATTACTGGCAGGAGTTAAAAACTATTATGGAGTGGAGTAAGAAAAATGTATTTTCATCACTGCATATATGCTGGGGTGCTCAGGCTGGTTTGTATTATCATTATGGGATAGATAAATATCCCCTTGATCAAAAATTATCAGGTATTTATTCTCATAGAATCTGTAAGAAACACAAAAGTTTATTAAGAGGTTTTGATGATTTATTCTATGCCCCTCATTCAAGATATACTGGAATAAAAAGAGCTGATATTGAAAATGAAAAAGAACTGGAATTATTGTCAGAATCAGATGAAGCCGGTGTTTATATTGCAGCAAGACCTGAGGGGAGACAGATTTTTGTTACAGGACATTCAGAGTATGATGCCCTGACTTTAAAGAGGGAATATATAAGGGATAAAAAGAAAGGATTTGATGTGAGCCTACCTGAAAATTATTTTCCAGAAAACAATCCAGAAAAAGATCCTGTAGTTAAATGGAGGGGACATGCTAATTTATTATTTGGAAACTGGTTAAATTATTGTGTTTACCAGGAAACACCATATGATTTAAATGAACTGAAAAGTTTAGATTAATATATATTTCTTTAAAAATCTTTTGCCTTTGTTTATTTTAATATAAGCAAAGGTTTTTATTTTTTTAAATCTTTACTTGTTAAAAAGTGATTGATATAATAAAAAAAAAACAATATTTATTATTTTTCGAAAAGGAGGCGATTATTATACTGATAAATAATGAAAAAATATATGAGAAATCGGAAGAAATAATCAAATTAATAGAACAGGACAATATAGAGGAAGCAGTAAAGATTGCTAAAAAACTATCACCGTTTAGATTGACCGGTATTCTGGGGGATTTTCCCCTTGACAAAATAATTTCTTTTCTGGAATTAATGGATCCGGAAAGAGCAGCAGATGTACTAAATGAATTCCCTGAAGAATTTTCAGGTAATTTAATTATGTTAATAAATGAAGAAAAACTAATACATATGGTAAAAGAAATGACAGGGGATGAATTAACTGATTTTCTTGTTCATATAACAGAAGAAAAAAAAGATTTAATTTTGGGTTCTCTAACTGAACAGGAAAAAAGAGATGTTCAAGAACTGGCCATGTTTTCTGAAGATCTGGTTGGAGCACATATGGAACAGGATTATCTTTCTGTAGAGGAAGATACATCTGTAGAAGAAACTATAAAAAAAGTAAAAGACTCTCCCCCTGAGATTGAACATACAGATTATGTTTTTATTACAGAAAAAACAGGCAAATTAAGTGGTTTAATATCTTTAAAAGATTTATTGTTTGCCACAAAGACAAAAAAGGTTAAAGATATAATGAAAACCAATATTCACACAGCCAGAGTGGATGATAATGCCCTTGAAATAGCTCACAAACTCAGAACCAGGAGATTTAAAATGCTTCCTGTAATAGATGAAAAGAATATTCTTACAGGAGTAATTACTCTGGAGGAAGCTGTTAACCTATTATCAGAAGAGATAGCTGAAGATATTGTTGTATTTTCAGGTTCTTCCGGGGAAGAATCTTTTTTTACCAGACCAAAAGAATCTATCAAATTAAGATTACCATGGATGGCAGCCAATATATTTTTAAATTTAGGTGCAGTTACAGTTATTAGTTCTTTTGAAAATACTATTGCTTCAATTGCGATACTGGCAGCCTTTTTACCCATGATTACAGATATGGGAGGTAATGTTGGAATTCAGGCTCTTTCAGTTTCCATTAGAAGCCTTGCTCTGGAAGAAGCTCAATTGAGAGATGTTTTCAGATCGCTTAAAAAAGAATTAAAAATTGGTTTGGTAAATGGCCTTGTACTGGGAATAATTTTTGCAATACTTGCTTTTGTATTTCAGAAAAATATAATACTGGCTTTTGTTGCCGGAACAGCTCTTGGTGTAAATGTTTTAGTTGCAGGAATAATTGGAGGAACAATGCCCTTTATTATCAAAAGATTTGGCAGGGATCCTGCTTTAATGACAGGTCCTGTTTTAACAACTATAACCGATATAACAGGTGTGACAATCTATCTTGGTTTAAGTACTTTGTTTATTGTTTATATAATATGATTATAAAATATTAAGATCTTGCTCAATTGTGTTTTGAAATATTAATGGAATATGGTCTTTCAGCAAAAAGAGCTGTAGAAGCTAATGCTGTAACCGAAGCACTGGAAAAGATTGTTGAGGCCAATACCCTGCTCAGTGGACTGGGTTT
>PWOK01000113.1 GCA_003557445.1 Halanaerobiaceae bacterium | reverse complement strand
TTTAGGAAATTTTCCCATGTCCATTCATCTCTTTGCATAAATTCATAAGGAGTTGTTACTTCATTTTCTTCAAATAAATCTTTATTCCAATAAATTATTGGAGGTCTAAATGCAGTGGTAATAGGTCTTTCCAGGGCAACAATATTACCTAAAACACTGGGCATCTGTTCTCTGGTATTCATACCAACAGCAGGCATCCTATCAAAAATATCATCAGTAAGATAATCATCAAGAGTGTAAACATATTGATAATAGTCAACTATTCCTCCTGTCTGAATAAAACCTATATCAAATGGTTTATCACCAGCAGGTACATCTGTTTCCAGTAAACCCCATCCACCTTCACCCGTATAAACAAATTCAATTTCTACATTAAATCTTTCTTCAACAAGTCTAAGATGATCTAAATTTTCTCCTTCATCCCAGTTTCTACCCCAGTGAGCCAAATAACCGGCTATCTCTACTACTTCACCATCAAAGTCATATGGAGCTTCCCAGGCCAGTAAACTTCCAGTGAAAAACAACAGTAATAACCCACTAATAAATAAGATTTTTAATGTTTTCATAAAATATCCTCCCTTTTATAAGTTTATTTATTTAAAATAAATAAAATTTTAATGTTTTTGTTTGTTTTAAACAAAATTAAAGTAATAAGATTATATCCTTGAATAATAGTATAACACAATTTTTATAAAGATTCCACACTTAAATTGCTTTTTTCAATATAATTAAATATATATTGCTTATTTTGTATATTATTCTAAATATTTTAAATGGTATTTTTCTCAAAATGCTATTTTCAATTACATATTATCCCTTTTAATGCAGATAAAGGTTTAATTTTTACAGTTAATACTTCCCCCACATTTGGCCCAATAAACCTGATTTTCAAAGGGCATTTTTGCTTTTTGATAACTTTCTTTTAAAACTTCTGCCAGTCCTTTAATCCATACTATGTTTTTATTTCTATCAAACTTTATTTTTTCTTCAGGAAAATTAACAATTTCATTTTCTTGCATGGTATTTATACATTTAGTATGAGAAAGAGCAGTTTCTGGGATACAGGGTAAATTTTCTAAATTGCAATTTCTAACTGCATCAATTGATAACCATAATTTTCTAAATTGATTAATGTCAGGGCTTTCATATTTCTTTTCTTTCCCATTTTTAAATTCCACTACAATATTATTATCTTTAATTCCTTCATAACTACCATATTTTATTGTTGCCTTTTCAAATTCATAGCAAAAAGAAGGTGATATATTTTCCTTAACAGCATGTGATGCATAAAATAATAATTCCACATTATTCTCTGTAAAAATTCTTGTTATTGCCGTATCATAGTTCTCTATATTATTAGCCCGATAAAGTTCTGTCATAACAGTTTTAGGTTTAGCACTTTTATTTAATTTATTACCCAAAACAAAAAACATATTATGTAAAAAATGAGCAGTTGCATTATTGGCTACACTATCCAGTATATATCTTCCTTTTTCATCTTTAATTTTTCCTGCCCAATTGGATCTCTTATAATAATCAACTGACCGGGGCCATAAGACAATTGATTTTAATTTTTTAGGCTTTCCGAATAATCCAGACATTATATCTTTTTTTAAAGCCAGCATTGATTTAGAAAAAGACCATTGATAGGCTATAGCAACAAATTTGTTATTTACTTTATTTCTTGTTCTTATAATATCTTTAGCTCCTTCTACTGTAGGAGAAATAGGTTTTTCACAAAGAACATTACTTCCATTTATTAGAGCTAACTTTGACTGGGATACATGGTAATGAATGGGAGAACAGACAATAGTCAGATCTATTTTTTGATTATCAAAAAGAGTTCTAAGATCAGAAAAAATAGGAATTTTCCTCTTTTTTAATTCAGACAAACTTTTGCAATTTTCCGGGTTTGGATCTACTACTCCCTTAAGCTCAAAGCCTTTGTTATCGTTATTAATTAACCTTTCTATATAATGATTTCCATAACCACCTATTCCAGTTAAGGCTATTTTAATTTTATTATTGACCATTTTTATCCTCCTATCTATTACTTGATCCTTTACTTTAAATCACTTTTGAAAATACTTATCAAACAACCAATTTAAAAACTCTGTTTTCAATTGCAGGTCTGGTTCAATCACTGTAAAAATTATCCCCTGATATTCCCAGAATAAAGGAATATCCTTTATTTTAATAATAGGATCTATTTCATCTTTTAGTGTAACTTTAAATAAAGGTTTAGTTTCTATTTCAATTCCCTTAATTTTTAATTTAAATTTATTATTTTCTTTTACTGCTTTTTTATCTGTTAAGGGGGATATATTTTTAATTCCTGTTTTATTAGAAACTTCTTTTAAATATTTTATATTATCACAAAAAACTAACGATTTTTTATTATTTCTTAATAATTTCAGCAAGTTGCTACCTGAAGGAGGTAAGGAGGTGATTATAATATCATAATTTTCCAGTTGTTCTTTATTTAAAGAATCAGAATTCCGGCTTTCAATTGCATCATAGGGTAAACCCTTCTCGAATTCAAGCCAGTTAATCACCTTATCTGTAATAAATTTATCCATTATATTTAAATCATTTGAGGTAAGTAAACCCCATACATTATAAAATCTAATAATGGCAATATCGGCTTCAATTTTAGGTTGATCAAAATTTACATATTTTTTATGCATTTTTTTAGCAACTTCCCAGGTTATAGGTTTTTCTCCAAATGTTCCTGGGTATTGTAGCCACATTAAAGCTAAAGTATTATATTGCATATGCTGATTTACCATTTTTTTTATTTGTTCAGGTGATGGATGATCCAGACCTCCTTTGCTTGCCCAATAACTGTGTGCCTGTAACCAGGGAATTACATCTTTATTATAACGACGGGCCAGACCTGAAATATATCCCATATCCTGAGGAATTACTTCTTTATGATAATTATCCGGACCTCCACAGGGATAAGGATCAAGATGGGTTATGTCAAGTTGTTTTACTAACATTTCCAGTCCAGTTCCATCCCTGTAATTTGTTACATTAAATACATTCATTCGAGTAATATTACGAAAAACCTGGACATCTGTTCCTTCATTTCTAAATGCTTCTCTAACCACATCACACAATTCAGCACATCCTTTATGCAATAAATACATCCAGTCACCATAGGCATCAGGGCCATATATTTCAGGAAACCCCCAGGTCCTGGGGTATTCATCGTCCGGTCTCAATTCTTTAAATTTTTCTATTGCCATTTGAGAATAATCCCACAAAGGATAACTACATTCTTCAGAATTCAAATGACCGGTAATATGAAAACATTCATCTCCAAATCTAGCAATAATCACCTGATCATGGGGGAATTCCCCACCATTTATTTCTTTTAATTTATTTACTTTTTCCTTTACTTCCCTTCTAAGAGCTTCTTTTGTTGATTCTGCCCAGGAAGTAACATTACCTCTACCAAAAATCCAATATTTATCTGTTCCTTCATATTCCCAGTATACGGCTATCCCAACTCTGGACAAATCTCCTTTTTCTTTTCTTAAATCAAAACTAATTCTATAATGATTATCTTTACTGGATTCAGCTATATTTGCTTCAATGATATTCAAATGCTGTTTCCCATCATAATTAGCCAGAGGAATTATTATTTCAGCTTTAACAGGATAACCCATATTGGGGAAATAACGTCCTACATCATCATAACAATTTTCTTTATCATAAACTGGTTCTTCTATTTCAATTGTATGTTTATCTGCTGTAAAACTAAATAAATTATGGTCAATAGCCTTACCCTGGTAAGCTCCACCTATCATAATAGCAGGAACAGGTTCAAGTCCATGTTTTTCTACTATATTTTTTCTTTCAGTAATATCTGTTATAGAAATTCCATATTTCATATTATATTTTTTACCCAGTTTGATTAATTCAGGCCAGGATTCTTCAAGACGTTGAATTTCAACACCTCTTACTCCATGTTTTTTCATATCAATAATATCTTCCTCAAGAGAATTCAGAGGTTTGATGTATGAAACCCAAACACGGGGAAACTCGATTTTTTTTCCAGCAAAAGAATAATTTTTAAAATATGAATTTTTATTATTTTTTTTCATAATAATATTAATTCCCTTCTTTTTTTTTAACAATATACAGAGCTCTAAAATTCAAACTTTAGAGCTCTGTGAAATTATGTTGTGAAAATAAATTATTATTTATCTATTATCTTGTTTTCATCTATATAATATAATCTTTTTTTATTATTGTATTTTAAAATCCACTTCTCACCACCAACTTCTGCATTCATCCATGGATTTTCAACTCTAGGCCATTTTTCATATTTAATGGGTTTACCATTAATTTTTCTTAGACGGGTTCCTTTTTTTTCTTTATTATCATCAAACTTTATTTCTAATTGATTTCCAGAAAGATCTTTATATTTTAACTCAGGCTTATTTTTAGTTATACCACTCCCATCAATAACTGTTTTCTGTTTTATTTTTTTTGAAAATTCCTGTAAATTTTTAATTTCATCAGCAAGATAAACCTCAACTATCCAGCCATTATTTCCTTCAGGTAATTTGATTTTTCTATACTCATTATTTCTTACTTTGATATTATCTTCCCATTCAAATTCATTAATGGATTGAAAAGCAAAATATACAGATCCAGTATCAATAAATATATTTTTGGATTCTATTATTTCATCTTTTAAATGTTTCCTTAAAGGCAGATAACCTTCCATATCTTCACATGATACACCAACTAATACATTTTTATGTTGTAAAACCTGATTATTGGCTGTATCACCTCTAATCCAGGAAACAGGATGTTTTAAAAGAAAAGTATTTTGAGGATATTCAGAAACCCAGACCAATCCCCATCTTTGCATTTGATCATGCCAGCCTAAAGATCCATTTCCATCATACTGACTGAATAAAGAAAATTCTTTATTCATATAATTATATTTTCTAAAACCAGCTGGTTTATTAAGCTGTGAATCAGGTAGCAAATCATGACTTTCCCTGTGAGTATAAGCAAAACTTCTATCCTTCCCAATTTTTTTTAAAACATCAGGAAGTCTATAACTGGATACCGCTGACATAATTGCTATCCCATCACTTTGAGGGGGCATTTCACATCCTCCCCAGTATAACCACCCTAACAAGCCAGATAATTCGCTTACATATGGATTATATGTAAAATAATAGGTGCGTAATGTCGAACTACACCAGTTTCCTTTTAGCCATTCAGCTGCCATATCAGCTATTAAAATTTCCAGACCTATTTTAGCTTTATTTTTAATTTCTTGATCACTTGCATGATCATATAATGAAAGCATACAATTAACATAAAATATATGATAGGTTGGTGAATCGTGTTCTTTCATGCCATATTTAGCTATATTATCAACAAATTTCATTATATATTTTTTTGTCTTTTTGTTTACATTTTCTGATCTTTCCCAATCCTGCCATTCTTCTGAAGCTAAATAACCACCTGTAGCAAACATTAAATGATGATTTTCTGTTGACCCACCAGTATAATCATCATATCCTGTAATATATTTACGGGCTTTTTTCTTTGTTTCATCACTCATATGTTTATTATATCTCATATATAAATCCATACCTCCCATAACTAAAAACATGGAAGCCCTGGCAGGATTATTATAAATATAATCTGCCAGTTTATTTGCTTTTTCAATATCCCCGGAGGCATATCTGGCCATTGCTGTATATATTGCGGATTTTACATATCCAGTTGGATCTTCTTCTTTACTTCTATTAATTGTGTTTGAAGCATAGAATTCAATTAATTTTTGAGATCTTTCTTTAAATGTTGTTTTTTCCATTTATTTATTTACACTCCCTAAATTAATTTAATTTTACCTGGCTCCTCATATTTAGAATCAAGATCATCAAGCACCAAAACCCAGTCT
>PWOK01000225.1 GCA_003557445.1 Halanaerobiaceae bacterium | reverse complement strand
TTCCTTTCTGGATTATATATAAGCTTAACAAATATAATTATAAACATCAAAGGAACTTTATACCTATTTTATCAGTCAATCTCTTTTATTTTATTAATTCTTTTTTGATGTCTGCCTCCATCAAAACCTGTCTTCAACCAGACACGTACAATTTCTAAGGCCAGATCTTTTCCTATAATTCTTGCTCCCATTGTTAATATGTTAGAATTATTATGTTCTCTGGCTGCTCTTGCTGAAACAACATCATGGCACAGTGCTGCCCGGATACCTAAAATTTTATTAGCAACTATAGACATTCCAATACCTGTTCCACATATTAAAATTCCTCTATCAACTTCTCCATTACTCACAGCATAAGCAACTTTTTTTGCAAAATCAGGATAATCAACTGAATCATCTGTTTTTGTTCCCATATCTTCAAATTGATATTTTTTGTCATTTGCCAGAGTTTTTATAATCTCTTTAAGTTTAACTCCAGCATGATCAGAAGCAATAGCTATTTTCATTATATTTCTCTCCTTTTCTATTTTGAAACCAGGTTTATTCATGATTTTAACTAGTTTTTCTAAAGATTTCTTGATTTTGTTTCTGGCTTCTCTATATACATCCAGTGGTTGTCCAAAAGGATCATCTATGTTAATACCATTATTACCTGTAAATTCGTTTAATGTAAAAAGTCTGATATTATTGGCTTCTTCAATTATCTGTTTTACATATTTCTTTTGAGCTTCTGTCATTGTTAAAATTAAATCTGTCTCCTGTATTAATTCTTCTGTTAACTGGCGTGATAAATGTTCTTCAACCTCTATTCCTTCTTCAGAGAGAACCTGATACATTTTTTTATTACCAGGAGAATCGGGATAGGTATGAATACCAGCAGATAAAATCTCCCACTTATTTAATTGTTCTTCACTTAGCATTTCTTTTAGTAAATATTCTGCCATTGGACTGCGACAGGTATTACCTGTACACACAAATATAATTTTACCCATATTTAATATCACCATTCTTTTATATATTTAAAACAAACCTGTAAAATGTAAACCCAGAATTATCAGAGCTAAACCTCCCCATACCTGAGTATCAATTTTTAAACAACAACCCACAACAGAACCAAAATATAGCCCTGCTCCCATCATAAAAGCTGCAGTAATACCTACTATTAATACAAATGACAGAGAGAAAAAAATTATTCCCAGGCTAATCCCTACAGAAAAAGCATCTATACTTACACTAAAAGGAATTACCAGCAAACCCCAGCCAGTTAACAAAAACTTTTGTACTTCTTTTTTACTATCTAAAAAAGTCTCTATTATCATATAACCCCCAATTAATAATAAAATCCCGCCTCCCATTAATTCAAATATATAATCAATATCATCATTTAAAAATACAAAATAAGATTCTATTAAATTCCTGATTATCTTGCCAGTAAACAAACCCAGTAAAGGCATTATAATATGAAAAACACCTGTTATTCCACTGATTTTTATCATTTCCTTTATGCTTATTTTCTGTGCTCCAATTACAACTGCTACAGAAAAAGCATCTGTTCCCAGAGCTATTGCCAGTATTAATATTTCAAATATACTCAACTGCCTCCATCCCTTCTTTTAGCAGTCTCTTTTATTTAATATTCATCTACAGCTGCTTTATTTAATCTATTCATAATAGCCTCTCCCAATCCTTCATTTTCTAAGGTTTCCACCAGAATTAAATCATAATTTTCCTGATCCAGTTTTCTTAAAATAGCAAAAAGATTATGGGCTATTTCCCTTTTTTTATTATTTGAACCCATTTTAATAATATTAATATTGTTTTCCTTTTCAATTATATCTTTGTTTTCAGAGGTAACAAGTATTGCGGTTTTGTTAGAATTATACCTGCTTATTAATCTATTTATAGCTCCAAATTTGTTTTTATTAATTAAAATTAATGGTGTATTGGGAGAATAATGCCTGTATTTCATACCTGGAGAAGCAGGTGTTTTCTCCGGTTTTTTATTCTTTATAATTTCAGGTGTGAATCCTATGACCCGGGCTAATTCTTTGGATGTTATTGCTCCCGGACGTAAAATTGTTGCTTTATGATTGCTAATATCTAATACAGTTGATTCCAATCCAACATTACAGGCCCCTCCATCAATTATCATGGGAATTTTACCTTTAAGGTCCTCATAAACATGACAGGCAAGTGTAGGGCTGGGATATCCTGATGAGTTAGCACTGGGAGCAGCCAGAGGAGTCTCAGTCAGAGTTATTAATGCCCTTGTAATTGAAAAAGAGGGCATTCTTACCGCCACTGTTTTAAGGCCTGCAGTAGTAATATCGGGTATTTTTTTGTTCTTAGGAAATATAATAGTTAAAGGTCCCGGCCAGAAAGATTCAATTAACCTATTGGCCAGTTCAGGTATTCTACCAACTATAACATCAAAAAGCTGTTCTTTTTCACTTATATGAACAATTAAGGGATTATCTACAGGTCTACCTTTTACTTCATAAATAGCATTTATGGCTTCTTGATTATCTGCTGCTGCTCCTAGTCCATATACTGTTTCAGTTGGGAAAGCTACAACCTGTCCTTTTTTTATTAAAAAAGCTGCCTGTTGTAGTGTTTCATTTTTTTTTAATAAATCATATCCTTTTTCAGGATTAACTTTTTTTATTTTTGTTGCAAATTTCATGATCAATTCCTCTTTTCAGCCTCTCTGGTTGCAATTACTATTCTATCATATTCTGCATAATCTTTTTTGATTTTTACATTCTTCCAGTGTTTTAATAAATCTTTTAAAAATTGAGCCTGTTCTGCACCAATTTCCAAAAATATTAATCCCTTTTTATTTAAAACTTTTTTAGCTTCAGGAATTAAACGTTTATAAATATCAATTCCCTTATCTCCACCATCAAGAGCCAGACGTGGTTCACTTTTTATTTCTGGTGCAAGTTTGCTGATTTCAGAACTTTTAATATAAGGAGGATTGGAAACAATAATATCAACATTTTTTTTATTTAATTTTATAAGGGGTTTTAAAAGATCTCCCTTAATCACCTTCAATCTTTTTTCAAGGTCATATTTTTTTATATTTTTCCTGGCAACTTCAAGAGCTTTACTGGAAATGTCAATTCCCAGAATTTTTGCTTCCGGTAAATGATAACCAAGGCTGACCATTATAGCGCCACTACCTGTACCTACATCAACAATATTGGGATCCTTTATCCCGGATTTTTGGCAGTACTCAATAATTTCTTCAACAAGTAATTCTGTTTCTGGCCTGGGTAATAAAACATTACGATTTACCTCTAATTCTAAGGACATAAATTCTTTATTCCCTGTTATATATGCAACTGGAACCCTTTGTGCTCTTTTTATTATTCTTTCTCTGTATTGTTGTAGTTCTTTTTTTTTAAGTGGATAATCATAATTCACATATAATTTTATTCTCTCTATCTGCAAAAGATCTGCCAGCAATACTTCAGCATCAAGTCTTGGTTGTGAAATATTATGTTTTTTGAAAAATTCTTCTGTAGTTTCCAGCACACTCTTAATATTCATTTAACTCCCTCATTATTCAGCTTAAATTTGTTTTAATTTTCTCATAGTATCTTTTTTTAATAACTCTTCAATAATTATATCCAGTTCACCATCAAGAATCTTTTCAAGTTGATGTACTGTTAAATTTATCCTATGATCACTCACTCTTCCCTGAGGAAAATTATAAGTCCTTATTTTTTCACTTCTATCTCCTGATCCAATTTGACCTTTTCTGGCCTGGGCCCTTTCTTTTTGTTTTTCCTTTTCCAGTTTTTCTTTAATCCTTGCCCTTAATATTCTCATAGCTCTGGCCTTGTTTTTATGCTGTGATTTTTCATCCTGACAGGAAACAGTAATTTCAGTTGGTTTATGAGTTATTCTTACAGCAGAATCAGTGGTATTTACACTCTGTCCTCCAGGTCCACTTGACCTATAGAAATCAATTTTTAAATCATTTTCATAAATTTCAATGTCAACTTCTTCTGCTTCAGGTAATACAGCAACAGTTGCTGTGGATGTATGAATTCTACCACTTGATTCTGTAGAGGGAACCCTCTGTACCCTGTGGACCCCACTTTCATATTTTAATCTTTTATATACATCTTTCCCTTCAATAGAAAAAATAATTTCTTTAAATCCGCCTACACCTGAACTGCTGGCACTCATCACTTCACTTTTCCAGTTGTATTTTTCAGCATAATGAGTGTACATTCGGTAAAGATCGGATGCAAAAAGTGCTGCTTCATCTCCTCCTGCACCTGCTCTCATCTCCATAATGACATTTTTTTTATCATCAGGATCTTCAGGAAGCAACATTAAAGGTAATTCTTCTTCCAGAGATTCTTTTTTTGGTTTTAGTTCTTTTAATTCCATTTGAACCAGTTCTTTTACTTCAGGATCATCTTCATCCTGAAGGAATTTTGCTTCTTCTATTTCCTTTAAAATCTCTTTATATTCTTTATATTTATCAACTATCTTTTTTAATTTTGCATGTTTTTTTAGCAGACTTTGATAATTATTTGAGTCATTTATCTGGTCTGGATTACTTAATTTCTTATTTAACTGATTATACTTTTTTTCAATTTCTGCTAATTTATCTGTGAGATCAAACATTGATATCACCTTTCTTCTCAATTTCTCTTCTTTCTTCTTCAGGTAAAACACTCAATAAAGCTTTCAGGGCAACTTCCAGCATTGAGTCATCAGGTTCTCTGGTTGTAAGTTTTTGAACTAACAAACCAGGCCAGGATAATATTCTAACCAGTGAATTAACCTCTTTTTTCCCGGCTTTTTTTATTATTTCATAGGAAGTACCTGCAATAAGGGGTAACAACATTATATGATATAATATCCTTTGTGTTAAAGGAGGTCTTCCAAAAAAAGAAAAGAAAAATATACTCATTAAAATTACAATAAATATAAAACTGGTACCACATCTGGGATGAAGTGTAGAAAATCCACGGGCATTATCTAAAGATAAAGGCTTATCTGATTCATAATTATGAATCACCTTATGTTCTGCTCCATGGTACATAAATACTCTTTTTATATCATTTAATCTGGATATAAAAATTACATATCCCAAAAATGCAGCAATTTTAATTAATCCTTCTATCATATTTAATACTATATTGTATTCAATATACCTCTGTACAAATGATATTATGAAAGCAGGAAATATTACAAATAATAAAACTGCAAACCCGAAAGCAAATAACATCATCAATACAATTTCCCGTGGTTTTATTTCCTCACCTTCCTCTTCTGCAAGTAAATTAGCAGAAAAAGTTAGAGATTGAAGACCTAAAACAAGAGAACTTATTAAAGCAATGACTCCTCTGACAAAAGGCCATTTAACAAAAAATAGTTTACTTCCTGGAACATTTAAATCCTTTTCCTTTATTACTATATTATCAACTGATTTGCGAACAGCTATTGCTGCTTTTTTTTGACCCCTCATCATTACACCTTCAAGTACTGCCTGTCCTCCATATTGTTTTTTGCTCATTCTTTTTTCTCCTCAATAATTAAATATTTTTGATATATTATTATGACAAAAAAAGCAGAGCCTGCGCCCTGCCCTCAAATCTGACTTATCCTTATTCCTTATGAATTTTCTTCTTCAGTTTCTTCTTCATCTTCATCCATGATTCCATATTTTTCTTTGAATCTTTCTACTCTTCCACCTTTAGCAGATTTGCGCTTTTTGCCTGTATAAAAAGGATGACAGTTGCCACATACCTCAACCCTTATATTTTCTTTTGTTGATTTAAGTTTGTATTCTTCACCACAGGCACATGTAATAGTTGTCTCCTTTAATTCCGGGTGAATTTCTTTCTTCATTATTCTCACCTCTTTCTCCAGCTAATAAACCATCTCTTATTTAAACAAATAATATTATAACACAGCAATAAATTCTA
>PWOK01000142.1 GCA_003557445.1 Halanaerobiaceae bacterium | reverse complement strand
TTATATTCTCATTACGGTTAATTTTAGCCATCTGGTCTTTTCTGTCTTTTGGTTTTTCTTCTGTAGGTTTATCGAGTTTAATATTTAAGATATTATTGTTTATTGTTTTCTCTTCTAAATCTGTTTTTTCCTGTAATATATAACCTGCTTTTTTTGTTTTTTCGGTTGATAATTGGTTGTCTCTGATATAATTTGATATTTTTTCTATATTCCTTTTAAGTTTTTCTAAATTATCTGCTGTTGTGTTTAATTTAATCTCTATTTCTTTTTTTTCTATATCTGTGTTTTCTTTTGTGTTTTCCAGTAAATAATTAATCTCTTTTAATAGCAAATTAATCTCATCAACCAGCTCTTCATCTTCTGCAATTTCAATTAATTTAATTAGTTGTTTTTCAACCGCTTTATTATCCTGAGATATGTTGTTTTTTGTTTTTACTGAATCCAAAAGCAGATTTTTGAATTTGTCAACCAGATCAACATCCTCTTTTTGTGATAAATAAGGGTTTTTATCTGTACCCGCTGAGGCCTGTACTAACTGAAATAATACATTAATCTCATTCACCTCCTTTCAATTAATTTTTTATTAAAAACAAAAAGGACTTTTTTTGTTATCCTTTCTGGTTTTAATCTGCTAATTCCAGTTCCTTTGATAACTGAGCAGCTGTTTGGGGATCAAGATTGGTTAAAATAGCTGCTGTATTATCATTTCTTAAATTTCTTAATATAAGTAAAGCCAGTTCTCGATCCATATTTTCTATTATTGGTGCAGCTTCAAAAGGAGCCATTTCTGAATAGATACTAATCAATTTTTCCTTTCTTTCTGCCCTGGTTCTTTCTTCATCTTCCAGTATCTGTAGATCCTGTTTTAAAACTCTTATTTGTTCTTCTTTTGCTTCCAGTCTGGTTTGCAATATAGTAATTTCTTCTTCCAGCATATTATTCAAATCATTTATATCAGTTATTGTAAAAGATAATTGTTGATATTCAGAATCCAGTTCCTGCAATTCCTGATTTGTAGCCACATATTCCTCTAAAAAGGGAGTATTAAGAATAGCTTTTTCTCCCCAGGCTCTGACTGATATAATATCAAAAAAGTTAAGAGTAAATATTATAATTCCGGATAATATAGATAATATAATCAATATTAATATCAGCTTTTTCATGCTAATCCTCCTGAATAATAGGAACCTGCTATTTCATCAATTTCTTTTTGTTCATTATATATATATTCTTTATGAAATTCCTCTAGCTTTTTTTCTTTTAATTTTTCAAGAACCTCTCTTTTCTTTTTTTTCTCGATTAATTCCTGTCTGTATTGTTCTTCTTTTTTTCTTTTCTGCTGTAGTTCTTCTTTTATGGTTTCAATCGTTTTCCTGTTGTTATGTAAATACTGGTGGGCCAGTATAGCTTCTCCCGGAGAAAAAATATCTTCTTTTCTCAAATATTCATAAAGTTGTTTTTGTTGATCATTTTTATCTTTTAATTTTCTATTAATTTTTTTTCTTTTATTTCTTTCTTTAATCAGCCTGTTATAGGCTATCTCTTCTTTAATTAGTCTAACTTTAAGAACTTTTTCAAGTTTAAAGTCATATTCAGACATTTTTATCCCCCTGTTTTTTATTCAATAATTTGTTTTAACTCATTTATGGTTTCCTTAAAATCTGCTTTTTCATTTGTATCCTGCTGTAAAAATTTATTTATTTTATCTATTTTTGCAATTGCTTTATCAACTTCAGGATTACTACCTGGTTCATATGCTCCAATATTAATCAAATCTTCTGAGTCCCTGTAATTGGCTACCATTTTCCTGATTTCTCCTGCAGCCTGCTGATGTTCTTCATTGATGATATCCGGCATTACTCTGCTTACACTATCCAGAATATCTACTGCCGGATAGTGATTACGGGAGGCCAGATCCCTTGAAAGTGCAATATGACCATCTAAGATTCCGCGAACTGTATCAGAAACGGGTTCATTAAAATCATCACCTTCGACTAAAACACTATAAAGGGCAGTAATAGTTCCTCTATCATTGGCTCCTGTTCTTTCCAGTAATTTAGGAAGTTCAGCAAACACAGATGGTGGATATCCCCTGGTAGCAGGTGGTTCTCCTGCTGCAAGACCAACTTCCCTGAGAGCCATAGCAACTCTTGTTAAGGAATCCATCATTAATAATACATCTTTACCCTGATCTCTAAAATATTCGGCAATAGCTGTGGTAACTTGAGCTGCTTTAAAACGAACCAGAGCAGGTTTATCTGAAGTGGCAACAACAACTATCGATCTCTCCAGACCTTCTTTTCCTAAATCTCTTTCTATAAAATCCCTTACTTCACGACCCCTTTCACCAACAAGGCCTATCACATTAATATCAGCTTCTGTATTGCGGGCAACCATTCCCATTAATGTACTTTTACCGACACCACTTCCTGAAAAAATTCCAATTCTCTGCCCCCGACCACAGGTTAATAATCCATCAATACTTCTAATTCCCAGACTTAATGTTTCACTGATTCGTTGTCTTTTCATTGCCTCTGGAGGCTTCTTTATAACAGATACTTCTTTGAATTCTGACAGAACAATATTTTCTTTGTTCAATGGTTCTCCCAGTCCATTTAATACATGTCCCATAAGTTCTTTTCCCACACGAATTGTCAGTTTTTTTCCGGTGGCCACCACTCTGGCTCCGGGATTAATACCTTTCATATCTCCAATAGGCATCAATAAAACTCTGTTCTTATCAAATCCAATCACTTCAGCTTTAACTTTTCTGGTATGATTTTCGATCAAACACATTTCTCCTATACTAACCTGAGGACCTTCTGATTCTATAATCAGACCTACAACTCTGGTTATGTAACCATAATTTCTGATTAAAGATGTTTTTTCGATGCTTTTTCCCAGTTTTTGTAATTTATTGATCATTATGATAACCTGCTTCTTTATATAATTCTTTTTGTAATAATTCAAGTTTGTTCTCCAGTATTCCATCTTTTCCTCCAAATTTAGTTTCGACAAGACAATCTCCTTTTTGTAAAGATTTCTCAGCAATTATTTCCACATCCTGGTTGGACAGATAATTTTCAATTTCTGATTCATAAATCTCATCAACTGATTCTGGGTTTATTTTTATTTTTATTGTGTCAAAATTATCATCCATATTTTTAACCATATCATAAACAATATTATTAATTAATTCTGGTTTAACCTCTAATTTGTAGTTTACAATTTTGCTGGCGATATTTACTGCCAGATCAATGATTTTTCGCGTTAATTGCTGATCTTCTTTATCTTTTTCTTCCCTGATTTTTTTTATTGCTTTTTTCAGAGATGAAATACTTTTTTCCAGTTTTTGCAGCCCTTTTTGATATCCTTCTTCTTTTCCTTTTTCAAAACCATTTGCATAGGCCTCTTCTTTAATACTTTCTACTTTGTTCTCTGCATCTAAAATCATCTGTTCTGCTTTGTTTTCTGCTTCTTTTAATATCCGGTCAGCTTTTTTTCTTTTATTTTCAATTCTTTTTCTCAGATTATTTTCTTTTTCTTTTAAGTGGTTTATATTATTTAGATTTAAAATTGAATCAGATGAAGAATTATGGTATATTTCAGCTGCCTTTTCTTCTTTATAATCCACTTTATATTCACCATTTAATTTAATTTCTTTAATTATTTTAGACAACTACTTCATCCTCCCCACCCCGGGCAATTACAATTTCACCGGATTCTTCTAATTCTCTTATTACATTTACTATACGCTGCTGGGCATCTTCAACCTCTCTAAGCCTTACAGGGCCCATATATTCCATATCTTCTTTTAACATCTTGGAAGCCCTTTCTGACATGTTATTATATATTTTTTGTTCAACATCTTCACTGGCAGTTTTTAAGGCCAGAGCAACATCATGGGTTTCAATTTGTCTTAAAACAAGCTGTATAGCTCTATCACTAAGTATTACAATATCTTCAAACACAAACAGTCTCTGCCTTATATCTTCAGCAAGCTCAGAATCTTCTTCATCAAGTTTTTCAAGTATATTTTTTTCTGTACCCCTATCGGCCTGATTTAATATTTCTACTATAGAATCAATTCCTCCTGCACTGGCATATTCATTGGTAACTATAGATGATAATTTTTGTTCAATTATGTTTTCAACATCTTTAATAATGTCAGGTGATGTTCTATCCATTTCTGCAACCCTGCGGGCTACTTCTGCCTGAATTGACTGTGGTAAAGCAGATAACACCTGAGAAGCCTGTTGTGGACGTAAATAGGCCAGTATAAGAGCAATTGTCTGGGGGTGTTCTCCCTGTAAGAAATTCAATAATTGAGAAGGGTCTGTTTTTCTTAAAGCATCAAAAGGCCTGACCTGTAAAGTAGCTGTTAAACGCTCCAGAATATCATGAGCCCTCTCTTTTCCAAGTGCTTTTTCCAGTATTTCCCTGGCATACTGAATACCCCCACTATCTATGTAATCACTGGCTCTGATTAAATGGTGAAACTCCTCCAGAACTTTATCTTTAATATCTTTTTCTACATTTTGCATATTGGCAATTTCCAGGGTTAACTCTTCAATATAATCATCAGATAAATGCTTAAAAATTTGGGCAGAAATATCTGGTCCCAGAGATACCAATAAAATTGCGGCTTTTTCTTTTCCTGTTAACTCACGCTGGGGCATTCTTACACCTCCATTAATCCTGTATTAACCAGCTTTTTAATAATTCAGCAACATCTTCCGGTTTTTCATATACAAGTTCTTCCAGTTGTTCTTTCATCTTTTTACGTTTTTTCTCTTCATCGGTTAATTCTGTTGTAGCCATCTCTTCCTGAGCCTCTTTAATCTCATCTTTTACTGTAACATCAAGATGTTCTGGCTGAGATTGTTGATCAGGTTTTAATTTTAATATAGCTATAAATAATATTAATAATATGATAACTGTTAAACCCGCATAAAGATACATTTGCCTTCTTGCAGCTGACTCTTCTGCCTCCCTTATTCTGGCCATTTCCCGTTCAAGGCTATCATCAAATTCAACCTGAGTCACAGATACTACATCATTCCTCTCCTGATCATAGCCAATTGCAGCCTGAACTGATTGTTCAACTGCTTCCAATACATTAGCACCCAGATTACTATCAACCATTACTGCAACTGATATTTTTTCTACTGTGCCCGGTGCATAAGCATGTCTGTCTATTCTTTCATTTATTTCATAATTGGTAATGGTATCAGATGATCTATAGGAAAAAAAATCAGTTTCATCCTCTTCAGCCTGATATTGAGGAATATTTGAAGTAGTTCCTGGTACTCCACCTTCTGTACCACTGGTTCCTTCATAGGTTTCCATTCTTTCTTCTTCACTTCTGGGTATACCCTGATCATCAACCACCGGTGAGAAAGTGATACTCTCCATTTCTTTTTTGTCGAAATTGAGTAAGGCATTGACCTGTACAGCAAAATTATCAGGTCCCAGTACCCTGGTTAACATTCTCTCTAAATCAAATTTTAATCCCTGTTCAAACTGTCTTTGAAAATCAAAATTATCTATGTAATCAGCAAAAGAATTTAAATCATTTCCTTTATTTGCAGTTAATAATTTTCCTGATGTATCCACAATAGTAACATTATCCGGTTCAAGCCCCTGAACACCACTGGCCACAAGATTTTTTATAGCATTAACCTGTGATTCACTAATAGTCCTGCCTGAAGCAGGTGCTACCAGAACAGAAGCTTTAGCAGGCCTATCTCTAACACTAAACAAATCATCATCAGGAGGAGTTATCTGAACCCTGGCCTGATCTATAGAATTAATACTCTGAATAACCCTGCTTAATTCTCCAGACAGGGCACGTCTTAAATTAACTTCTCTTTCAAATTCTGTGGTACCAAAACTTGTTTCATCAAATATTTCAAAACCAACAACACCATGATCCGGTAAACCCTGTCCTGCCAGTTCCAGGCGGGCCTGATT
>PWOK01000361.1 GCA_003557445.1 Halanaerobiaceae bacterium | reverse complement strand
TTACTTAAAAAATTGATTTTAAGTATTTTAACTGTCCTTTTCCAAAATTCCAAGAAATTTCAAAAAGTTTTATTTTTTTATGGAAGATTATAGAAATAAATCCTTTTTAATTTGCCGGAGATCATATTTAATTTTTTTATGGTTAAAATTCTTCTTTATGCTCCGGCTCCGGTATATTTTTTTAAGTTTATCAATAATATCTTCAAGTATATTAATAATTGTACGGAAGTAATTAAACAGATGATAATTATAATTTTCTGACAACTGACGATAAAACATAAATTCAAATCTACGATGAGCTTCTTCAATTTCTTTTTTAAAAATATAAAAATCTACAAATGAGTATTTTAACGTTCTTTAGCATATTCAATCATGCATTTCTTGGTCGTTTAATACATATATAATGATTTTCCATAATTAATATAATGTTAAAAAATACATGAATTTTTATAAATAATTGTAGTGTATGTAATTTTTTTTTATATATTTGCAAACAGATGTTGTGGTATCCGTTTACGGATATTCAAATATACAAAAATTAATTAGTATAAAAAAAAATATAAAAAAATGAATTTAGAAGAAACTTTAAGAAAATACGCAACTCAGGAGCAATATAATCGGGCAATAAGAGAATTGCCCGATTATCTTGCTAAAGACAGCAGAAACGTAAGAAGACAAAGAAACATTGATATTTCTTTTGCTCTATCCCCAAAAGATACAGAGAAAGCATTAATCTATATGATTAATCAAAAAATTATTACCAAAAAAGTTGCACTAACGATTATAGATATAATCTATAATCAATACATAAAACAATTTAAAAGAAAAATTTAAATAAGCAAAAAATTATACACACCATGCTACAACAAAAAGAAAGAACTGCAAGAGAATATAAGCAGTTAATAATTAAACTGCTGAAAAGTAGAATTGTGATCACTGCCAAAGGAGTAGGCAGAAATGATATTTGCGTAAATGAAGTTAATAGTATCATTCACGACTTAAATAGAATACACAATAAAGATGAGATTCTTAATTATTTTAAGAAAAAGCATTATCTCTTGCATAAATACATACCTAAGCCACATAGACAAACATTTAATAACATTAAAACTAAAACAGCCATGAATTATATACAAATCAACAAAAAGCTATCAACCGATAGCCATGTTGTTTATAACATCATTCTAATTTATAAACAACAAATTCGACAATCAAGAGCATATCCTCGACAAAATGCTGAAATGGGCATAAAAAGATTCATTGAATATAATTATGATTTTTTTTGGCGATGGTGCTGGATTCAATTAGAAAATGTTGTTAGTACAAAATATATCGGAAGGATGGAAAGTGTTGTAGATTATATTTTTGAGAATATTGATAAAGTTTCATTTGAGGATATTTGCCTGAAAGTATCTGATTCGTTAAAAGTGGTGCCGGATATGGTTAAAGAATTGGAAAGTCAGGGATTAGAACATACTTCTAAAGAAGTTCAGAGCATGTTAGAATATTTGAAAAAAATGCTGAATAATAGCGTGATTGTAAACGAAGTAATACATAAAGAATATGCTACAAGATAAAATTCAAGAAATAAAAAATACAGTTGATATAGTTGAAGTCATAAAAAAACATGGAGTTGATCTCCAAAATAAAGGATCAATCTATATTGGCTTATGTCCTTTTCATAGCGAAAAGACCCCATCTTTTACTGTATATCCAAATAAAAAACATTTTGTTTGTTTTGGCTGCGAAGCTTCGGGAGATGTCATTAATTTTATAATGAGAAAAGAAGATAAAGAATTTAAAGAGGTAATGAATGATTTATCAAAAAATATATCAACATTGAATGATGGTGGCTATAAAAATATTATCAAAGCAGATTATGAAAAAAAAGATGGCACAGGCAAGTGGGAGTTTAAAACCAAAGAAATAACGAAAAGAGAGCTAAAAACATTAGGCGTTTTTGTAAAAGAGGAGCATTGCGAGCAGGTTAATTTAAAGTCTGTTGATTGGTATCAAACTCCCGATGGACACAGATTTAAGTCCAATGAAAAATATCCTATTTTTATTTTTGACTATAAAGATTGGCAAAAGATTTATCAGCCATTGCATTATGACAAAGGCAAGAGGTTTATGTTTATTAATAAAGATAAGCAGCCAAAGAACTTTATTTACAATTTTGATAATATAAAGGAAAAGGTACAGAATAAAGCAACCGAAAAGCAAGAAGAAGAGAATGATGCAAATCCAATAAACACAAAGCAGTACAGCGAATACCTTAAAGAAAATAGAGTTGAAATTATCAAAGCAGCAGGCGACAGGGATGGTTTAAACCTTATTAGTTTAGGCTATGATCCTATTTGGTTAGATAATGAGGGTCTTAGCTTTAGCAATGCTCAAAAAAATAATATGTGGGATTATTATAAAAAGCTATATAACCTGCCTGATATTGATAAATCCGGTTTGAAGTATGCTAATGAGTTTGCTCTAAAAGACTTGAATGTCTATACAATATATCTCCCGGAAGATTTACGACAAAAGTATGATAACAGGGGATATGTTATGAAAGATTTTACGGATTATGTAAGCCTGTTTAAACCTAACATTAACAAAGAAAAAGATTGGGAAGAAAAGAAAAAGATTTGTATTAGTAGTTTTAAAAAGTTATTAGAAGCAGCTGAAAGCCTGAAATTTTGGTTTGAAGATTCGAAAACTCAAAGCTATCAAATTTGCAACACATCATTATACCTATTCCTTCAAGCTAATGGTTTTTGTAAACTAAAAGACTTATCCGAAAAAGCGGGGTTTGTTTGGGCAAAAATAGAAAAGAATGTTATCAAATATCAAACCGATTATGATATAAGAGAGTTTGTGCATAAATATATAAAAAAAAGGAACTTAACATCAAAGGAGAAAAACTGTATTTATAAGACAAATCAGCTAAAATCTGAAAGTTTATCAAATATAGATTTTGCTAATCCTGATACTGTCCTTTATTCGGGAAACTATCAATGTTTTGTTTTTAGAAAAAATGAGAATAATCTGCCAAAAGTATGGACTATTAATAAATATGGTATAAGTGAGGGATTTTTGAATGAGGATAAGTTTTGTTATCAAGATAAAATAAATAACTTCTCTCCCAAAAAAATAGAGCCTTTTATAAGGGTAAGCTATTCTAAAAAGTATCAAAAACTTCTCACAAAATTAGAAACAGAAAAAAATATTGATAAGAAAAATGAAATTAATAAAGAAATTGCAAACTTCAATCCTTTAGAAAAATTTGATGTTGATATAAGAGAACATAATTTTATCTATCTTAAATTCTTAGAAAATGCAAGCAATTTTTTTTGGGAAGAAGAACCTGACTGCAATAAACTGACAGAAGATAAAGAAAAAAGTTTTAAATTATATCTCCTTAATAAAATACATGCCACAGGATATTTGCTTCACAAATATAGAGATCAGTCTAAACCATATTGCGTGTATGTTCTTGATGGAAAAAACAATGAACTTGAAGTACATCAAGGGGGTACGGGGAAAAGTTTATTTATAAAAGGCTTAGCAAAACATCATTATAATTCATTACTCAATATTGAAGATGTAAAAGGGCAAGACCTTAAACTATTAGAGAATAAGCATGTATATGAGAATGTTACTCTTGAAACTGATATACTACATATTCAAGATTTGCATTACAAGTTTGATATGCACAAATTCAACACAGAAATTGAGGGACAGATTAGAGTGGATGTAAAACACAAAAAATCTTTTACAATCCCTTATAAAGATAGTCCTAAATTAGCTATTACAAGCAATCATTCAATGGATAAATTTGATGGAACTTTGGATAGAAGAACTATATCTGTACCTTTTTCTGACTATTATCATTCTTCTGGTGGCGATTATAAAACCGAGTTTACTCCTAAAATGGATTTTGGTAAAAACTTATTTGATGATTACAATGATGATGAGTGGAATCAACAGTATAATTTTTATGCAAACTGCTTGCAAATTTATTTTCAGTTTTATAATGAAAAAATAGCTCCTCCACCGGAAGAATGGAAAGAAAGAGTGGTTTTAAGGAGATTAAAATCTTCTATGTATGATTTCTGTAATGACTTTTTTTATAAAGATAAAGATGCTTATAAAAAAGAACTAAAAGATGATATTTGGGAAGAGAATGGATATCATTTTATTATTGAAATTTGGAATGATTTTAAAAGAAATTATTACTCAGGGAAAAAAGAAATTAAAGAAAAAGAGGGGTGTAGTTGGATTAAGCGAAGTTTTGCTTATTACTGTAAAGAAAAAGGGATAGAAATTAATCCTTTAGATATAAGCGGTGTAGAAAAAGGGAAATCAATTAATAGATGCCGTAAAAATGATAAGGATAAGAATCTTCAAGAAGTTTTCATCTTTCGTCAGCCACCAAAAAAAACACATGCAATAGCTGATCCACATAAAATCAAAGATATAATAGATGAGGGCGAAGAAAAAAATGATGATAGCCAAATTAATGATAAAATCTTGGATAATGAACAAAATCAAGAAAAACCACCATTCTAAAAAAAACAAATTATGATACCAAAAGCTCTAATACTAATTTTTTTTACACTTTTTATAATTGAAATTATTAACCTGATAATAAAAATAAAGCATGAAACAAACAAAAACAACACTTGGCAAAAGAAAAAAGGTAGATGGCATAGAAGAAATAAAGAAAAACTATCTACAAATGAGGAACAAAAAAAAAATAAACTTAACTAAAATTCAAAAAGCTAATGATTTGTAATAAATGCACTACAAATATAGAGAATCAGTTAGAAAATAAACTTATAAGTTTATTTTTTAACTGCAACAGAATAAAGAGAATAACCTTTTTAAAACCACGCATCCGTTTTTATTTTTATGATAAAACTCGCAGAGAAATTGGTTTTAGTGCTAACTTCTGCTGTACGTGTGGTAAAGAAATTAATTGATTTTGGTAAATCTTGGTAAATAAAAAGAAAAAAAATGAAAAAACCATACCGGAAATACAAAGTTTTTAAGAAAAACATAAAAATTAAGGTATTAAATGTAGAAATCAACTCACTTGAACAGGTTAATTTAAACTATCAGCTTAATAAATTCAATCTGCATGGGTGCAAAGTGATAAAAACTAAAAACAAATAATTATGAAAATACAGCTTGATAATTTACCTATTTAATTTTTTAAAATTATGCAAACGGCTATAATAAACACAGGTAGGGATTAAAAGCAAGACCCTTTCGACCTGCACCAACGATAAAAAGAAGCAGATAAATTCAAGCTGGAAACAGCCCCCTACTTGGGTTTATTAATTGTTATGGGCTGGCATTAAATTTCAATATCATGGCTAAGAAATATCCATCATTGAGAGTTGTGCAAGTTACATACGAAGGCGGTGATATAATCACTACTTCAATGGCTGCACATTTAACCAACAAGGAAATATTAGATTATTTCAAAGTTGGTAAAAAATTCAACATTGGCTCTGTCAGAGATAAAGTCCGAGCAGTAAAAAGTGTTGTTATTTTAAAGTAAATGTTACAGGGCAGGCTGTTCATTAGTTCGTTCAGCTTGCCCATAACTAAATGTAGGAGATGTAATCTATTGCTTGTCATACGGAAAAATAGAAAGAGAAAATAAGTATTGCTAAGTGGAAAAAAACAAAATTAAAAAAACGATAGCACCAAAAGAAAATCACATAATTTTTGGAAAATTCTGCTGTTTTTCCAAATTCTTTCCAAAATTTTCCAAATGATGTAATTTGTTGATGTTTAATAAATTAAACATAAATTTTGCTACAGCTTTCCAAAACTTTCCAAATCAAATTTTTACTTAAAAAATTGATTTTAAGTATTTTAACTGTCCTTTTCCAAAATTCCAAGAAATTTCAAAAAGTTTTATTTTTTTATGGAAGATTATAGAAATAAATCCTTTTTAATTTGCCGGAGA
>PWOK01000202.1 GCA_003557445.1 Halanaerobiaceae bacterium | reverse complement strand
ATAATAAAGGATTTACTTTAATTGAAATTATGGTAGTAATAGCTATTTTCGGAATAATTATAACTGTTATTTATTCATTGTTTTTTTCAGGATTCAGGAGTTTTGATCTGGGGATCAAACAGGCAGCCATACAGCAGGATATACGTTATTTAGAAAATATTATGTACAGGCAATTAAGAAATGCCTCCTGTGTGGAGATTGGTGATGTGGGAGATTGTGAAAACAATCCCAAGACATTAACCCTGGTCAGTGATAATGATTTATATTACCTGGAACATAATGGTGATAAAAAATCTGATAGAATTTTCAAGGAAATAATAGTAAAAATCAAAAGAGATAATGGTAATTTTACAAATGTTATTAAATTTATTATAAGTATTGAAGGACAAAGTGATTTTGAAACTCAGATCAGACTCAATAATGTCAGGTTAAAAAATTATGATTCAGCTCTTGAAGGTTCCATTCAGTTAACAGAGGATATATTTTATTATAAACCGGTGGTAATTGATTAGGTTTAACAGAAGGAGGGTATAAAAATGAGGACAAAAGAAAACAAAGGTTTTGTGTTGATCACAGCCCTTCTGGTTTTTACTGCCTTAATGATTCTGGTGGTTGCTTTTATATCTCTTTCTGTTAATCAGGTTAAACAATCAACTGATTTTAAAAATGACAGACAGGCCTATTATTTTGCCCGTTCAGGTGTTGATCTGGCCATTGAATGGCTTCATGAATTTGATGATTTTGCTTTTTATGAAGATGATGACTACAATAAAAAAGTATATGTTTATACAGATATGGATGATTTAAAATTTGAACCACAAAATGATCCAGATCTAGATCATCCAGGTGATTTTCAAATAAGTGGATCAATCGAAAAAATAGATGATGAGGATAAGGAAAGAATAGAAATATGGATGAAGGGTAATAACCAATACCCGGTAACTGTAATTTTATATGGTGGGGGAGATTCCTTAGGTGGTAGTAATGGAGGAGTTCCTTCTTTTGATACTCCCAAACTTTCAGATTTAGGTATAGAAGGGGAAGATTATTTTTCCAGTACAAATAATGATTTGGAACCAGAATCCTGGTCCAGTGTAAATCAAATTACTGATACAGGAGGAGAAACATATGAATCTGAAAAACCTATAGCTTTTTCTGCTACAGGTAATAATGTGATACAGCTTCCTAATAGATATTCAGTATTTATGACACCTGAGATTCATTTTGAAAAACTTCTTAGAGTACAAGATGGAGCTATTTTAAAGATAAGTTCATATCTTGTAGTTTTTCATGAGGTTGTAGAACTTAGAGGAAATCTTTGTTTCAGCTTACCTGAGGACAGTAATGCTGAAGTGGGATATGTTATTTTTAAAGAAGGGGTAACAGATGATATAAATCTGGATAGTGGGATTTATTCTTTCACCACTGAATACAATACAGATGATCCCTATAACAGTGAGTACTGGACCTGTGTTAATAAACATGACAGTCAACTGGAATGGGTAGAACCCCTGGAATATGAATATGTTGAAAAATATGATTCAATATGGAATTAATAGATATTTGTTATTAAGAAGGTGTAATTATGATCTGTAAAAATCAAAAAGGATTTACTTTAGTTGAAATATTACTTTCTATAGTAATCATAGGGATTACTGTTGTTTCTGTATTTCATATATTTGGTACAGGTAATTTGAATATTTTTGAATCCTCCCGAAAAGAAGATATAATGTTTTTTACTTCCAATAAAATGGAGATATTATATGATCTGGATAAACCTATAGAAAACAAAAATGTTTTAAGTGAAAAATTACAGGATGAATTAGAAAACGAAAAATATGATCTGGAGATTTCAAATACTAAAGAGGGCCTTTATACTGAAACCAGTGGTAATATAATGAGAGTATATATTGAAGAAATTGAATTTGCAGAGAGGGGGGAGGGCTTTAAGGTAATTATGGTTGTTTTTTCAGAAAACACCAGTAGCTATGTGGAGTTAAAGTCTTTTATTCGCAAAGGAGTTCCTTCTGGTTAATAAGTAAAAAAGAAAGCAGGTGTACATATGAAGGTTAATTTACTGAACAGGAACAAAAATAATATATCATCGTTTAACTGGCCTCTGGTTATTGGTATATGTGTTTTGTTTATAGTTCTTTTTTTAATTTTTACTCATTACTGGGTTATAAGAAATAACCGGGATATCCTGGAAAGAGAAAATGAATATCTGGAAGCTGAGTTAAATAATCAGCGTTTTCTGGAAAGGGAATATTTTTCTTTACAGAATGAAATTCAGGAATTGGAAGAACAACGACCTGAAGAAATGATCATAAATAATATCTGGGGGGAAGTTTTATTACAGATTGGTTATATGATACCTCAGAAAGTTGTTCTGGACAGAATTGATATAGAAGAAGATATAATAATTTTAAAGGGAAACACAGAAAACAGTGATCAGGTTGTAAACTTGATTAATAATCTTGAAAAAAGCAATTATTTTAGAGATGTTAAAATGGAGTTTTATAATAGTGATCAGCAAATACAGTTTGAAATAAATGCTATTCTGGTTAAAGGGGGTTGATATAAATGTTAAACAATTTAAGTGTGAGAGAAAAAGTATTATTATATATTACTTTACTGGCTGTAATTGTTGGTGGATATTTTATATTTTTGTATCAACCTTTACAGGAAGAAATAGAAATTCTGGAAACACAAAAAACACAGAATGAAGAAGACCTGGAACAACTAGAAAATATACTTATTAATATAAACGAACTTAGAGATAGATATGAAAATTTGTCACAGAGACAGGAAATAATTGAAGAAGAACAAAAAACAGTTACTGAATTATTAAGGGAGTTTAATCAAACAGCCAGTCATTATAATATTAGAATAAGGAATTTTAATTCAAGGCAAGAACCGGAAAAAATTCACCTTTATTTTGTTATGGAAGGTGAGTACAAATCACTGGCAAATATTTTTAATACAATTGATCAAAATAACCGGAGAATTGAGTTTGAGGAACTGACTATGCAACCACTGCAAAATTTAGCTGAAATAATAAAAGTGGAATTTTATGCAGTATACTATATTTAACAGGATATATTAATTTTAAGGAAGGAAGGGTATAATGTTTTTTTTGAGAAATAAATTTACCACTATAGATATTGGCCAATCATCAATAAAAGCTGTCAGAATGGTTAGAAGCAAAAAGAAATTAAAAATACTGGATTTAAAAAGTAGATTATTACCGGAAGGTACTTTAGCAAACGGAAAAATAATGGAACCCTCAATACTGATGGGTGAAATGGATAATTTATTTAACAAAATGAAATACAAACCCGGTAATATTGTGACAGCACTTCCCAGTAAAAATCTGGTCATACGCAATCTGGAATTACCCGGTATGTTAGATGAGGATTTATCAGAGGCAATCAAATGGGAAGTAGAAGAATATTTACCTTTTCCTGTAGAAGATGCAGTAATTGATTATATTATTGTTGATCAGGATCAGGATAAAATAAGTGTTATCATGGTAGCAGCTGAAAAAAAACTGGTTAATAACTTTTTAATTCCTTTTGAGAACAAAAATTATTATCCTAAAATCCTTAACACACAACCCATGGCCTTACTATCTTTATTAAAAGGTATTAGAGAAGATGTATCAACAACTGCAATAATCGATATTGGTGCATCTGGAACAAGAATTGTTTTTGGTGATAGAAAGGGAATTTATCTTTTCCGATCTATTGATATAGGAGGTCATAATTTTACAAAAGTAATCAGGGATAATTCAGAAATGGATTTAAATCAGGCAGAAGAATATAAAAAAGAAAATGGTTTAACTAATATAGATAAAGATAAAGAGAAAGAAGAAAACGAGAATGAATTTAATATTGACCTGGACCTTTATCAGGTAACAGCAGAGGAAAGTTATAACTCATTATTAATATCAGAAGCTGAGAATCTGGCCTATGAGATTTCCCGTTCTTTTAATTTCTTTCAACGCAATAATTCTGATAAAAATATAAATAATGTTTTTATAACAGGAGGTGGATCTAAATTAAAAGGGTTAATTAAGATAATTGAAGGAAAACTGGAAAGAAAAATCAATCCTTTAGATCCTTTTAGTGAACTGGAAGATATCCCCTTTAAAGCAAGAGAAAATAAAGAATTATATGCTGTTGCAGTGGGACTTGGTTATAGTGAGATTATTAAAAATTAGTTAAAAAAATTATGAGCAGAAAGCAGGTAATACTATGAAAGGAAAATTAATTATATTTATATGTTTATGCTGGATAATGACAGCCACTCTTCCCTTGTATGGTAATGGGTTTACAGATTATTTTAAAATTGAAAATGAAGAAAAGATTATTCAAATAGAAGAGATATCTCCAATTAGTGGTGAAATTTATATTTATAATAATTTATTCAGGAATCCTTTTAAAAGATATACTGACCCAATGGAACAGGAAATTGAGAAAGAAGAGGAAGAAGAAGTTAATATTGACAAATTAATAAAGGAAAAAGACCTTGTATTAAAAGGTATACTGGGATTAGAGGACAGGAAATTGGCCCTGATTTATACTGCAAATGGCCCCATAAGGATCAGACAGGGTGAAAGTCTGGATGAATTTACTTTTGAGAATATTTACCCGGAGAAAATAGAGATTAGTTATTATCAACAGACAGTATATATGAAGATTGGAGGGGAAATAATTGTTAATTAATAAAAAGACCTCATTTTTTATAATATTGTTCATGTCTTTTATTATATTCACAGTTTTTGTTAATACAGCCAGTGCAGATAATTATTATACTTCCAGAATTGAAAATATGGAATTTAGAGAAGCAGATATCAGGGATGTTTTAAGTACTATTGCAGATGCAGCAGATGTTAACCTGGTTATGGATCAATCAGTTCAGGGTGATATTAATATCCTGTTGAAAGAAATTTCCTTTAACAGGGCTCTGCAGATGGTTGTTCAGATGAAAGGACTGGAGTACATAAGAGAGGATAATATTATTGTGGTGGCTACACCAGAACGAATAAAAGATATATATCTTGAAGAAAAAATTGAAATTGTTAAAATTAAAAATATTGAGCTGGATACAATGGTTGAGATCCTTGAAACGGTTTTACCCAATTTAAATATTGCCCGGGAAAGAGAATCCAGACGTTTAATTTTATCCGGTTCTTCTGTAAAAATAAATGAAGCTCTTAATTTAATAGATAGGCTTGATATTTATGTTGATGAAATTATAAAAGAAAGAGAAATAGAAGAAGTTGAAGAAGAAATAGAAATTGTTAAAATTAAAAATATTGAGCTGGATACAATGATTGACATCCTCGAAACTATTCTGCCAGATTTAAATATTGCCCGGGAAAGTGAATACAGCTATTTAATTTTATCCGGTTCTTCTGTAAAAATAAATGAAGCACTCAATTTAATAGACAGACTTGATATTTATGTTGATGAAATCAAAAAGGAAAGAGAAGAAATTGAAGAAATATATGAGGTTGAAGAAGAAATAGAAAAGATATACAGGGTGTACAGCTTAAAAAACCTGGATCCTTCTTCAATTAAAAGCCAGATGGAAGAAAGTTTTGATGTAGAAATTATTACAGGTGACCCTGACAGTCAAATAATTATCAGGGGAGAAGAATTTATTGTTGAAAGAGCCCTTGATTTTATTAAAGATATGGAAGAAAAATTTGCAAAAGGTATAGAGGTTATTAAAATAAATTATATGAACCTGGAAAATGCCCGGGAGATTATTGCCGATTATTTTCAGGGATTAAAAATACAGATAGAACCTCAAAAAGACAATATAATATTACAGGGAGAAAAAGAAATAATTAATGAAGCCCGAAATCTCCTTTTAGAACTGGATAAACCCAGAAAACAGGTTATTTTAGAAGCCCGTATTGAAGAGATTACACACAGTAAAGGAAAAGATATCAGGCTTTTATCAGATGTAGGACT
>PWOK01000159.1 GCA_003557445.1 Halanaerobiaceae bacterium | reverse complement strand
GCATCTCCCTGGAGTCCACCTACATGGATGAAAGATCCAGCAGTATATAATCATGGGACATTGAGACAGGAAGAAAAAGTATTAAAGGCCTATGCCCTGTATTTTGTTCGTTTTATACAGGAATATCAAAAAGAGGGAATAAAAATAGATCAAATTCATGTACAGAATGAACCAGCAGCAGATCAAAAATTTCCTTCCTGTGTCTGGACAGGTGAAGAAATCAGAGATTTTATAAGGGATTATCTGGGACCAGCTTTTGAGAAACATAATGTAGATTGTGAGATCTGGCTTGGTACAATAAATAGTTCATCATATAATGATTATGCAAATACTGTTTTAAATGATGAAAAGGCCAGAAAATATATATCTGGAGTTGGTTATCAGTGGGATGGTAAGTTTGCAGTTCAACGGACCAATATAGCCTGGCCGGATATGAAACTAATGCAGACTGAAAATGAATGTGGTGATGGAAGAAATACCTGGGGTTATGCCAGATATGTTTTTGATTTATTATGGCATTATTTAAGTAATGGAGTTAGTATATATATGTACTGGAATATGATTTTACAAAAGGGTGGTTTAAGTACCTGGGGATGGAATCAAAACTCACTTATCTGCATAGATCCTGAAACTAAAGAAGTTGAATATAATTATGAATTTTATCTGATGAAACATTTTTCACATTTTATTGAAAAAAATGCAGAATTAAGAGGATTGACCGGTAATTTATCCGGTAATGCCCTGGGGTTTGAAAATCCTGATGGAAGTTTAATTTTAATAATACATAATCCCTTCAAAGAAAAAAAAGAGCTGAATGTTTCAGCTGAGGGGAAGAACTTTACAGTATTATTAAAACCGGATTCTTTTAATACTATAAAGTTAAAATAAAAGATACATGGGGAGTGGAACACAAAACACTCCCTATTCTTCTTTATTGTTTTTTCCATACTTTTTTTCATATTTTTCTTTTACCAAATAATCATAATTTTGTTTAAGTGTATATATTTCTCTTTCATTAATTGCTTCTTTTTTTGTGAGGAAGTCAAGGTTTTTTTGTATTTTATCAAGTTTTTTATTTATTTCTGTACGGAATTCAGTTAGTTTTGCAGTTTGCTTGAATATTATTTTTACTCTTTTTTCAATAGAATTTTGATTTTTTTCTAAAGTGGTAAGCTTTTCTTCAAAACCAGTAAGTCTTTCTTCAAAACTATTAAGTTTCTCATCAAAAACAATTAGTTTCTCTTCAAAACCAGTAAGTTTTTCTTCAAACCCAGTAAGTTTCTCTTCAAAACTATTAAGTTTTTCTTCAAAACCAATTAGTTTTTCTTCAAAAACAGTAAGTTTCTCTTCAAAACCAGTAAGTTTTTCCTCAAAACCAGTTAATTTTTCATTAAATTGATTTTGGTTTTCTTCAAGAGTACTAACTTTAGTATCCAGTGTAGATAATTTTTCAATAATTAAATCCAGTTTTTTTTCAACTGTCATATAAATCCCATCCCTTTATCTTGTTTTTGTATTAAAAATTATATAATAGATGGACAAAAATGTCAAATAGAAAATAATAAGTATTATAAAAAAGTATAAAAAAACTATAACCCTGCTTCAAAACAGAGTTATAGAAAAATCAAAAAATTTTATTCTGATTTTCTTTCAATGTTATGTAAACTTTTTCAAAAAACAAACCCAATACAAACCAGACAGGAGCATAGTCGAGCCTGATAAGTCCATGGATAGAAAAAAGGGTTCCAGTGTAATCCCAGGGACAAACACCTATTAAAGACTGAAGCAACCAGCCTGTTAAATATTCTATGGAAAAAATTATTAAAGTATAAACCCCCCCTCTAAGAATAATGGGTTGATCTTTGATAGATTCGTAAACAGGTTCCAAAAATATTGCCAGACCGTAGATAGGAAACATCCAGAGATAGGTTTGACCACTGAGAACAAAATCACCCTTTAAAAGTGAAGCAAGTCCGGTCCAAAAAATCTCCAGACACCAACCAATTAAACCGTAAATAATAAATCTAAAAGCCATATTTTATTATTGGATAAAATCCAGATAAATATGAAAAAAGAGTAGATCAAATCAAATTATTTCTATAATATAAATAGACTAATTTATTTAATTATGTTACAGTATAAATATAAAGAATAGTTTAAATATAAAAATAAAAAAAAGAATACACAACAGGGAGTGATTTAAATGAAAATTTCGTATATGTGTAATAATGATTATAATATAATAGAACCTGGCAGAGAAAAAGATTTTAAAATACTTGTATTCAATGATACTTTAAAAACAAAAGAAGCTAAAATAATTATAAATATAAAATCTTTTGAAGGTCATAATAATAAAGTTAATAAAATGGTTACCTTAAAACCAGGGGAAAATGAAGAAATTTATTTATCTTCAAAAAATCTGGGACTTTTAGGACATAAAGATATAAGTTATAAAGTTAATTCCATAGATGGTGTAGATTCAGGCAGTTGCTGGGTTACATATATGAAACCTGTTGGAATTAATAAAAATCCACATCCGACTGATTTAATTTTTGGTATTGCTAATGGAGGTAGTAATTTTTCTAAAAAAGATGTAATAGCCTGTGCTCAAATAGGTGTTAAGGTATATAGATATGATCTTTATTGGGGAGATGTTATGCCTGATCCTGATACTGAAAATTGGGATGAACTAGAAAAGACCATGGATAATATTGAAGAACATGGAGGAGAAACTTATCTTCTCGTTTTGGGAACAGCTCCCTGGGCGGTAGCCAGAAAAGTTAGTGAGGAAACAAAAGTCAACCCTCCTGAAATAAATTTATGGAAAGATTGGAATAAAAAACTTGCCAGAAGGTATAAAAATAGAGTTAGATTTTGGGAAATCTGGAATGAACCAGATATAGGTTTTTTTAGTGGTACAATAGAGGAATATATTGAAATGTTGAAAACAGCATCTGAACAGATCAGAAATGAAGCAGATACTGCAATAATATTAACCGGAGGATTTACCAGTTTTTATCATGGGAAATTAAAAAAAGGGATGTTAAAAAGAGTTCTTAAGGAATGTCAGGAATGGTTTGATATGATTGCCTATCATAAACATGGTGGATTCAAAGATTTTGCACAGGAAATAGATTATAGACTTGCTCCATTATGTAATAAAGTTTTAAAAAATAATAAACCAGTATTCTATACAGAAACAGGTATGGATACAAGATATGGAATAAAATTTCAGGCTGAGACATTAGTAAAAAAAATTATTTTTACCTGGGCCAGAGATGCTGTTTGTTTTACCTGGTTTAATATAACTGATACAAATGAACACTATGGTCTTTTTACAAAGGATTGGCAACCAAAACCTGCATATCAAGCATATAATTATTTGATAAAGTTATTAAAGGATAAAGATTATCAACTTGAGTATCAAATTAAGAAAGGAATTTACATATTTCTATTTAAAAACAAAAAGGAACAAGTAATTATTTACTGGAATGAATATCCAGAAAATGGCTCTTACACATTTTGGGTGGAAACTGATTCTCAAAAAGCTGAACATATAGATATTATGGGTAACAATAAGGAAGTTTATATTAAGAACGGCTTTCTACCATTAAACATAAAGAAAACTCCATCTTATTTAAAATTAAAAGGGACAAAAAATCCGGAAATTAAAGAAGAATTATTTAATATAAAACTGGCCGAAAGAATAATTTCTGGAGAGGAGATTAATATTGGTATTAAGTTTTATAATATCTTACCGGTTGAAACAGAATATCGGTTATCCTTTACAGTTCCTGATAATGTTGAATTAGAAAAAAAAGAATATAATTTGAAAATTTCTGCTTTAGATTCTAAAAATATAAATATAAAAATCAGGTTAAAGGATAAAGATTTTTGCTTTGGCAATAAAATTAATATAAAAATGAAGTATTCTTTGGCTAACAAATTATGGCAAAACACCTGTCAAATACCCATTAATGTTAATGCTTTAAATCCCGGTAATAGTTATTCAGAAAAAAGTGATTTTAAACTAAATAAAATAACTCAGGTTGTAAATTTGGCTGATAGTGATCCTAATTCAATACATCTTATGTGGAGTGGTCCTCGTGATTTAAGTGCAAACATATTTACCGCTGAAGATAATGAAAATATTAAATTTAAAATAATTGTAAAAGATGATATCTTTTATCAAGCTGGAAAAGAAAATCTTAAAACAGGAGATAGTGTAACAATAATAATATCAAATCCAGAACAGCATGGATACTGGGAATTTACCACAGCTCTGGTAAATAATAAAACAAAAATTCAAATTGATCAAACACCTAAAGATATGACAATATCAGGTAATAAGATTAAAGCAAAGATTAATAAGAAAGATGAAAATTGTATTTATGAAATAATAATTTCTGAAAAAGAACTGGGGATTGATCAAAAAGTTTTAAAGGAAGGAATAAAATTTAATATTTTAATTAATGATAATGATGGTGAAGGTTATAAAGGCTGGCTTCAGTTGGCTCCAGGTGTAGATGTTGATAGAATAGATGAGTCAGCATTTCCTTTACTTATAAAAAAACAGATGGAATTAATATGAATAGTTATCATATTCAACAGGGTTTAAAAAAAAAGAGCAAATATTATTTTGAAAAAAATATTGAAAAAGAGTAAAATATAACAGGAGTGATTGGATGAGAGCAGTAGTACAGAGGGTTAAACAAAGTTCAGTAATGGTAGATGGGGAAAATATAGGAGAAATTAATCCAGGATTGCTGGTATTTCTGGGAATTGGTCAGGAAGACTCAGAAGAAGATATTGATTATCTGGTAGATAAAATAGTGAATTTAAGGATATTTACTGATCAGGATGGTCATTTGAATCTTTCTGCCCTGGATCAAAAAAAAGAAATACTGGTTGTTCCTCAATTTACTCTTTATGGAGACTGCCGGCAGGGAAGACGACCTTCTTTTTCTGAGGCAGCCCCACCTAAAAGAGCAGATGAACTCTATGAAATATTTGTGGAAAAAATCAAAAAAACCGGTTTAAAAATAGAAACAGGTCAGTTTCAGGCAAAAATGGATGTTAGTTTGATTAATGATGGCCCGGTAACCATGCTGATTGATAGTAAAAAAATATTTTAAATGAAAATACAGGAGGAAAAAAATGGTGATTAAATGGAATTTAGATAATCTTTATAAAGGTTTTGATAGTAAGGAATACAATAAAGAAAGAAAAAAATGTATGGCTATGCTGGAAGATTTAAAAAACTGGGAACCACAAAAAAATTTAGAAGTAAAAAAGCAATTAGAAGATTTTCTAAAGAAAATGCAGAAATATTATCATTTATTTTATAAATTAATGGCCTTTTCACAGTTGACGGTAAGTGTTGATGCGGAAAATACAGATGCTTTAAAGGAAATTGAAAGATTGGAAAAAAAGAACACCGAATTAACCCGTCCCCTGGTTTGTTTTCAGCTCTGGCTTGCTGAATTAACTGAGAGAGAAAAACTATACCAGAAATCATCCTTTCTGGATGAACATAAATTTATACTGGAAGAACTTGTGGAAAAAAGCAAATATCTTTTATCAGAAAAGGAAGAAGAACTGATAGCAAAGATGAAGCAGAGTGGATCTTCTGCCTGGGAAAAACTGCAACAACAACTTACTTCAACTATGATGGTAGATATTGAACTTGAGGGAGAAAAAAAACAATTACCACTTTCAGAAGTACGCAATCTGGCTTACCATAAGAATCAAGAGATAAGAAAAAAAGCATATGAGGCAGAACTATCTGCCTACAGTAAAATAGAAAGAGCTACAGCAGCTTCATTAAATGGAATCAAAGGAGAAGTGTTAACACTCGTTGAGCAGCGTGGTTATAACTCTACTCTGGAAATGACACTTCTGGATTCAAGAATGAGTAAAAAAACATTTCAGATCATGATGGAAGAGATAAAAAAAAGTTTACCAGTTTTCCGGGAATATTATAAAACAAAAGCCCAACTTCTTGGTCAT
>PWOK01000118.1 GCA_003557445.1 Halanaerobiaceae bacterium | reverse complement strand
TTTTATGTTTATCAGTACATAATTATTTAAAACTATACTTTCGTATAGTTTTTATTTTTAATGTCAATTTTTCTCTAAAAAAGACTCATAAACTTTACTTCTTTTAAATTAATTATGTTTTTTTGCAGGAATATCTAGTTTTTTCTATAATTTATACAAAAGGGTTAATTTAACTTTATAACAGGAGTGAAAAAAATGAATACTTTTAATCCAGAAAAAGAAATTAAAATATCAAATCAAAAATGTATTGATATTGACTTAAACCCTGAATTATCAGCCCCTACCAGAATTTTAAATCAAGATAAACTAAAAAAACAACTACATAAAAATAGTTTTCTGGTTTCTCTGTTTAAAAAAGAAGTTAATAATATAAAAAAATATCTACCAGACTGTTTATTTCTGCTGGTAGATAGAGATATGATAATACTTGATATTATTACAGAAAATAATGGAATATCAAAATTAAAACCTGGGTTTTCCTTAGATGAAAAAAATGCAGGTACTAATGCAGTCTGTCTTGCAAAAAAATTAAAATCTCCTGTATATATTAAACCAGATCAAAATTATTGTAAATTTCTTGAAAAAATGTACTGTTTCACTGAACCACTTATCCTGGAAAATAATCTAAATGGCTTTATTAATATCTCAACTATATCAAAACCAATCAAAAAGGAATCAATTGCCATTGTGAAATTATTAAAAAAATATTTACTTAAAGAATACAAATCAAAAAAAGAACAGCAGCAACATAAAGACATCCTTTTAAACTCAAAACAAACCTTAATATTAAAATGTCTTGCCCGGGGAATGACAGCCCGTGAAATATCCAGAGAAATACACCTTAGTACAAGTACCATTAAATATCACAAAAAGAATCTTTATAAAAAGCTAAATGCAAACAGTGTTGGTACAGCCCTGCTTAAAGCAGTAAAATATGATCTTATTCCTCTGGATATTGTAGATTAAAAAATCCAAAGATCATCTATTCGTTAACCAATCGTGCCTCGGCCTACTCTAACCTCTTCCACTTTGCATTTCTCCCTTTACCCAATAATTCTATTATTCCTTTTTCTTTCAACTCTTTAAATACTCTATTAATCGTTGACTCCGAGACATCTGGACAAACTTTACGAATATCTTCTTTTTCAAAAATACCCAGGGTTCTTTTTATAGCCTGTTCTACTCTATAACTTTTATTTCCTTTTTTATTTTTTATTAATCCTACTCTATCTTCAAATTCATTATATGCAGCTAATAAAGTACCAAAAAAATAATCTAACCAAACAAAAATATTATGATTCCCTTCATGCCAACCTACAGAAGATTTCTTTAAAGCTTCATAATAATTTGCTTTACTCTTTTCTATAATATTTTCTAAACTAATATATCTTCCAACTTTGTAATCAAATTTATACAGTAACAATAAAGTTAATAATCTCGCCATTCTACCATTACCATCGTTAAAAGGATGAATGCACAAAAAATCTAAAATATATGTTCCTATCAGTATTAAAGGCTCTATATTTTCTTCCTGTAATTCTTCATTTAAATATTTGCATAATTCTTTCATGGCAGCAGGAGTTCTATCTGCAGATAATGGCCTAAATCTAATAAATTTTTCTCCATTTGGTAAAATACCTCTTATAACATTATCTTGATTTTTAAATTTTCCACCTTCTGCAGAAACAAATTTATATAAATCTCTATGAAATTGTTTTATAATATTAGTATTAATTGGTATTGCGTCATATGAAGTATGGATAGTATTTAAAACATCTTTATATCCCGTAATTTCAGCTTCCGAACGGTCTTCAGGCATGGTATCTTCTTTTATTATTTTTTTTAACCTTCGATCAGTAATTACTATTCCTTCTATACTATTGGAAGCTTTGGTACTTTGTATTACTGCTACTTCTTTCAATTTTTCTAAAATTTGTGGAGACTGATCTAAATATAAATTTTGCTTTCCTTTATATTCATTTATTTTACCAATTAACTTTACAACATTCATGGGAATTTCAGTATGTTTTAACTTTTCATTTCTAAATGACATCATAAATATAATCATACCTCCCTAAATATGCTCATTTATTAGTTTAATGAATATATTTAGCATATCATAAACCTATTCATTTTGCAATAATTATATTCATTTGTCGTACAAATGAATAAGTTAAACTTTCCTGGATACATTTCACAGGCATGTCGCCTAACTCAATTCTTTAAGAAAACAAAATATATATTTGTTTTATCATTCCACACTGTGTAAAACCATGGCACTGATACCCGGTACATTAACATTATCAGCAGTAAAAACATTAAAGGCTTCTACTCCTGCTTTCTGATCATCAACCACAATTGCCCATTTCTGTTTATCTCCCAGTTTATAATGAGCCCAATTATAATTGGAATTATAGATTACAATAATTGTTTTCCAGGAATCATTATTGGCATTATTGATTAATTTGAAACCAATAGCCCCAGAAGGACTTTTCATAAATACCAGATGTTTTTTTATCTCTTTGGGGTCAGTCATCCTGAAAGCAGGATGTTTTTTCCTTAAAGAGATCAATCCCTGATAATATTTAAAGGTTTCATAATACCTGGTTTTCCTTTCCCATTTTAGCTGATTATAATAATCTCCAGCATTATAACTATTATGATGCTTATATTTTGTCCTTAAAAACTCTTCTCCCCCCTGTAAAAAAGGAATCCCCTGAGAAGTCAAAATAATAGCCTGGGCCAGCCTATCCATCTTGATCCTGTGATTCTCATCAACCTCAGGATTGGAAACACTCAATTTATCCCATAAAGTAAGGTTATCATGACAGCTTACATAATTAACTGATTCTACAGGACTATATGTGAAATCAGAAATCTGATCACTATAATTTATCGCTCCTACAATTCCTTTTTTTATACCATGTTCACAATCCCTCTTTCCAGAAACAAAACCTTTACCAGCTCCATTTAGATCTCCTTTGATAGCATCTCTAAAGTGATCATTAAAAACAGCAACCTTTTTGTTTTTTTGAAACCCTTTATAAATCTGGTTTGAGGGTTCAATTTGTGGTGGTAAAGCATACCATGGTTCACCATAAATAAGGATAGATGGATCAATTTTATGCAATACTTTTTCAACCTGATTCATTGTCTCTTTATCAATTAAACCCATTAGATCAAATCTAAACCCATCAATATGATACTCATTTACCCAGTAATTAATTGAATCCACTATAAATTTTCTAACCATTGGTTTTTAAGTCGCCAGTTCATTGCCACATCCAGAGCCATTGGCACATTTCCCATCTATAAAACGGTAAAAATAATCGGGAACAGTTAATTGAAAAGCAGATTCCATGGTATAATAGGTATGATTATATACTACATCCATAATTACACCAATATTATTTTTGTGTAAGGAGTGAACCAGCTGTTTAAATTCCTTTATTCTGCTAGCATTAGAAGGTTCTGTAGCATAGGAGCCCTCTGGAACATTATAATAATAGGGATCATATCCCCAGTTATATTCACTGATACTATTATCAGATACTGTTGCAAAGTCAAATACAGGTAACAAATGAACATGGGTTATTCCCAGTTCTTTTAGGTGTTCTAGACCTGTAGTATATCCATCACTATTTACAGTTGCTTCTTCTGTAAAAGCAAGGTATTTCCCTTTGTTTTTCATTCCAGATTCAGGTGATATGGAAAAATCTTTAACATGAAGTTCATAGATAATAGCATCAACAGGATTTTTTAATTTTATCCGTTGGTCACGATCCCAACCCCGGGGATTGGTTTTTTTTAAATCTACAATCAAACCCTTTTTACTATCTGTTCCTACAGCTTTTGCATAAGGGTCCACAGTATCATTATATTCACCTTTATTAAAAATTCTGAAAAGATAATAAACACCCTCCATATCTCCATTGATTTCAGTATACCAGGTACCTTTAATATCTTTTTTTAATCTTTTTATTTTAAATGGTTTAATATCTGTCTCTTTTTGAAATAATAAAATAGAAACCCTATCTGCAACAGGAGTCCAGATTCTTACTTTTGTCTTGCTTTTATTATAAGTAACTCCCAGATCTTTGCCAGGATAATAATTTTCCATTAAATTTTCACCACCAGTAATTATTTTAAGAATAATCTGTTGTTATTATAACATAAAAAAGGAACAAAATGAATTCTTTTACAGAACCACTTTGTGGTATTTTCTTTTATAAAATAAAGGTTTTTGCATTTTTATATATAATTATATTATTACAGCAGGTAAATATTATAAAATGAGGTGATAAATAATGTTTAAAAATTCTATAACAATAATGAAAATATCAGGAATTCCCATTAAATTGCATATAAGTTTTTTATTGATTCTACCTTTTCTGGCCTGGGCTATAGGAAACAATATTCAACAGATTGCTGGTATAGCAGGGCTTAGTCCTGAACAACTGCTTTTAAACAGTTATCTTTTGGGCTTAATATTAGCTGTTTTTCTTTTTATCAGTGTCCTCTTACATGAATTATCCCATTCCTTTGTGGCCAGAAGTAAAGGTATGCAGATAAATGATATTACTTTAATGATATTGGGTGGAGTGGCACAAATGGAAGAAATAACTGAAAATCCCAGAGATGAAGCCTGGATGGCCTTTGCCGGGCCTCTTTTTAGTATAGTTTTTGGACTTATATTAATCATGGTCGTTTATTATTCAGGTGACCGCTTATTTCCAGATTTACATCTTGTCCTATTATATTTAGGACAGATTAATATTTTCCTGGGTATCTTTAATTTATTACCTGCTTTTCCTTCTGATGGAGGCAGGATTTTAAGATCCTTGATCGCCAGAAAAACTTCCTACCTTACCGCCACCAGGATTGCCAGTACTGTTGGTAAGGCATTTGCTCTTGTTTTTATTTTTTTTGGATTATTAAGTGGCCATATTCTACTGGCCCTTATAGGTTTTTTCATTTTTATTGGAGCATCTCAGGAATATCAAACTAATTTGATAAAAGATACTTTATCTGATTTTAAAGTAAGGGAATTAATGACCAAAAATGTCTCCACAGTTAACATGGAAACCACTGTTAATCAACTGCTGGATAAAATGATAGAAGAACGGCACAGTGGTTATCCTGTAATTGATGAAGATGGTAATATAAGAGGATGTGTTACCATGGAAGACATTAAATCAATTCCCCCTCATAAAAACAATCAGGAGAAAATTAAAAATGTAATGACAGAAGAAGTAATAAATGTTCATCCTGAAGATAATTTGTATCAGGCCTTTGTTAAACTATCAAAAGCTGATATAGGAAGACTAATGGTCATGGAGAATGACAGACTGGTTGGAATTCTAACAAGATCAGATATAATGAAAGGGTACCGGTTAAAATTAATACAGGAACAGCAAAAAGAGTAAAAAAAAGAGCAGGTTCAGGGTTTGTCATCCCTTACCTGCTCTTTCATCATATCAAATTATTTCTTCTCTATTTAAGTTTCCCTATTCTGGCTCTACTTCAGTAGTTTCTTCACTCTCTATTTCTAATTCAAGTTCTTCTGTATCTTCTTTTTCAATCTGCTCATTTTCTTCAATTATTTCTTCTTTAATAACCGTTTCTTCTCTCATAAAATCTATATCCAGGTATTCATAATCTTTGTCTAAAAATAAGATCCGTTCAATTTCCTGATCCTCATAGTTTTCATCTCTGTCATGTCTTACTATCCTGGGAGTAATAACAATTATTAACTCTGTTTTTTCTTTGGTCTGTTCAGTACGGCTGAATAATCTCCCTATTAAAGGTATTCTGGATAATACAGGTATTCCTTCAGTTGATTCTGTTATTCTATCCTGAATCAACCCTCCTATAATAAATGTTTCTTCATCATTTAGATGGATGGTAGTCTCCAGTTCTCTGGTATTTATTGTAGGTAAATCTCCAATTGCATCAGCCAGTCCAAGACTTGTTATTTGTGGTTTGAGCTCAAGAATTATAGAATCATGATCAGTTATCCGGGGCTCAAACTCCAGTTTAATACCAACTTCAAC
>PWOK01000106.1 GCA_003557445.1 Halanaerobiaceae bacterium | reverse complement strand
TCGCTTTTACGCAAAGCATTTATTTTTTGCTGCAGCTTGTTATTCTCTTCCCGCAGACGTTTTATTGTGCCCGCTTCTGTATTTTCCTGATGGTGATCATTTTTTCCATTACAATCCACTTATTATTTCACCTCCATAACTTGAGCTGTCATCTCCTCTTTTTTATCAGATTTTTAATTTTTTCCTTTAAGTTCATGGCTTTGGCACTTATAAAAGTTTCTGAATCTACTTTGCTTTCCCATCCTCCGCCAGGACCGGTCTTAGGTTTTAACTTGTTCTATCTTAATTATAATATATATAGTTGTTCTACAGTCATTTTTGGGGTTGTTTTAACTTTTATTTCACTTTTTTTATCCAGAAATGTGCCTGAATACTGAAATTTTTTCTGTTGAAAATTGAAGTAAACTTATAACCCCCTGAAAAACTCTCAACTCGTCGATTATATAAATCTTTTAGTATTTTTTCTCCTTGTTTTGTTTTATAAATTGTATCCATTTCCTTTTCCCTCTTTCCAATATATTTCCTCTAATATCCAGATTGTCTACTTAAAATTTCAGATTACTTTATCATCACTGTCATAAATCATAATTCCTGTCTATCTCATTAACTTTTTCAGTAAGTGCTTTGCCCTTAATACCCATTAACTCACCACTAAAGGAAAGGTATTCATCTGCCTTCATCCAGTTATAGAAAGCAGGAACATCAGGTAGATAGCCAATTTTTTTTCGATAATCTAGATTGTTATTATTGACCTCCTGCCCCAGAATAAAGGCCTTACCGGCAGTGGGTCTGGTAAAACCCATTAACATTTTCAAAGTAGTAGTTTTTCCTGCACCATTTGGTCCCAGAAGACCGAATACAGAACCCTTTTCTATTTCTAAATTCAAACCATTTACCGCCACAACTTCTGAGTATACTTTTTTGAGATTTTCTGTTTTTACTACAATCAATTTTTTCATTCCTTTCTACCAATTATAAAGTAAGCCAGTGGACCAAATATCTGAAATAATATAATAATAATAACCCATAAAATTTTACTATCCCCTGTTACTTTATCCCTTTTATTCAAATCAACTAAAGCAAGGACAATCAGGCCAATTTGAATAACTAAAATAGGCACAATTAATAAAAGGATATTGCTAAGTCCCAAATTTACCATTATTATCTCTCCTCTCTTTTGATTTTACCATTAAATATATTGGTTTAAATACATTTCATTTACTCAATTACTTTTTTGAAATAATGCCAGGTCCAGGATGTTGAAACTAATTCCCAGCCTTCTTGACCATATGAGTTTAAAATTCTTGTTGTCTACCCATGGTTACTACATAATGAAAACCATAAATAGCTTTCAATGGCCACTCTGGAAATAAATTAAATATTAAAATACTGCCAATACCAAGAAAAGTAACTACAAAGCGCATTAATAGATGTACATGAGTATCTGTTGTTTGGCCCTGCAGTAAAGCAATACCAGAACTGGTTACTGTCAATATTGTATAAACAATACAAATTAAAATCAATGCATTTTTAAGACTAAGTTTTATTCTCATTGTTGCTTTTCCTTTCTAAATAGTTTTTTATATTAAATAATGCTCATTTTATAAAATAAAAGTGGCTATAATTGTTATTCCTACCATTATGACATTACTCATACTATGCATGATCATTGGATAATACATACTATTGGTTTTTTCATAACAATCCCCATAAAACAGACCAAGGACAAATGCCATTATAACCTGAAACAGATCATATCGTAATTCAAAAGGAACAAAAGAAAAGCCTACATGAGCCAGGCCAAAAATAACTGCAGCAATTATATTTGCTGAACTAACATTCCATTTTAAAAATCTGCCTTTTAAAACAAAAACCAGCATAGTTATGGCAAATGCTCTGAATATCAGTTCCTCTGAAGGACCTGATAAGAAAAGCTGAAAACCAAGCTGACCTATGATATTTGTTGGAGTTAATGGATATCCAAAAGGCTGAAATGAACCAATTGAAATTGCCAGTAAATGACTTACTATTGACCCAATACCAAAAATTATTAAAAACTTTAAAACATAGCTTTTACCCCTTTCTTTATCTCCCCAACCAGAGCCAAAATCAAAACTTTTGTACCTTTTAATAATAAAAATTATTATAATAAATATCAATGCCTGAACAATATGATGTACAGATATCCAGGCAAAAGACCCATGTGTGTCAATTGTTGAATAATCAAAGAGATCAGCTATCATACCTGAGAATCTGGGCACTCCCAGTAACAACAGAGCCAGAGAAAAAACCCATACGATTTTTTTAAAAATCTCTTTCATCATTAACCATCTCCCCATTCAATTTATCAACTATTATGCCAGTACAACTACAAATAACCACAGAAATTACATCGGGGGACTGAAAGTAAAACCAAAACCAACATTCCACCGCCAATTTCCAGATACTGGATTTAGGGCAGCATCTAATCTTACCGGTAATCCCAGAGGTGTATCCATTGCCAGCCCCATTCCCAGATTAATTACAGTATCCAGTTCCTCTTTCATAATCAGGCCACCATCAATAAAACCAATTAACTTAAGTGAAGGATTTATAGGATAATGGTATTCTGTAGTAGATAGCAAATAGCCTGTTGCCAGAATCATTTCGGTCTCTGCCCGCAATGGCAAATTACTAAAACCGCCAACAATAAATTGGTGATTTGCCGGTGTAGCCTCAGAGGCATAACCCAACCTGATTAAATTTAACAAATTATCACCGGGTTTATAGATAACTGTATTTATTTTACCAAAAAACTGCTGTTCATCGGTTAAGGGCAATCCCAGCTGTAGCAATGTATCTGAACGAACCAAACCCTGATGATAAAGAGCAATTTGGGGTAAAACCAGTTGCTGCTGTTGCTGATTATATTCAACCTTTTGAAAACTAATACCCCCAGTTGTCCGCAAATCTTTACTCCACCAGTAACGATGCTCAAAACCAGCCAGCCAGCCTTCACTCTGATAATTAAAGCGGTCACTTCTATATTGTCGTCCATATATCCTTAAACGCCCTGAGACAAAAGGTTTAGAAACCTGAGCACTATAGATATAATTATCACTCCAGTTAACAATGGTGCCAAAATTATAACCGGTTCCCAGAGGATTATAAAGGGTAAGACCCAGTTGACTGGAAGTAAGTCCCATCATCGACATAAATAAAAACTCAGCCGGATCCAGATATAATAAAGAAGGATCGGCCACCCGGATAATAACCCGTAATCCTTCATCTAAAGGCTGGGTTACCACCTGCATGGGTTCATATGCAAAAATGTTAAGAGTGGCAAATCTTTTAATTGTCCATTCTTTATATTCTTCCCTCCAGTAATCTCCTTCAGCAAATGGTAACTGGTTGGATATAACCTCTTCCTGTGTCCGGCTAACTCCCAGAATTAATATTTCCTCAATTATCAAATTTTCTTCAAATTCAACAGCCATAACTGAAAACGATAAAACAAATATAAACAATAATAAAACACTAATTATTAATTTTCCTTTATTCATCGTGTCTTCACCACCCCGTTTTCAACTATTAGTTCATTGTCAATACCCGATTTGGCAAGATTTAAAAGACCATCAAGTCCCCCTGGCATATCATCCAACTCCACTTTTAAAGCCTGACTGTAGTAATCTACAGCTCTTTCTCTTTCACCCAGCTGGTCTTTAACAAGGCCGGCCCAAAAATAAGCCTGAATTAAATTATAGGGTTCAGGGTGAATCTCCTGTTCAATAAACTTATCAAAATAGTATAGTGCCTGTTGATAATTATGCAACCGGTTATGCAATCTTCCAGCAAAAAGCTGGGGAATAGCTGCCTCCGGATAACTTTTTAGAACCTGTTCAATTATTTCCAGTGCTTCCTCATTTCGATTCAAATCAATTAAACGGGCAGTATCCCTGACCATAAACCAGTATTTATTATGACCTTTACGTTCAGTTGCCGGCAACACTCCAATTACATCCTGTGGTTTTCCTGTCTCCCAGATAGCAGCAGCATCAATTCCCACAAAAGAACCATCAGCGGCATAGGGAGCTAACCCATCTTCACTGACTGTACCGATCCAGATTTCGCCTCTCTCAGGTACAAATACCATACTGGCCAGATTAACTTCGGTATTAATACCGGCATAAAAGTTATCACGGGCCGCACCGGATAACTTATCCCGCAAAAAGTCCCGGCTTACCCCCACATCAATATTTCCCCAATACTGTTCAATCAGTTCAACCAAACGATTATCCCTTAAAGATGAGGACATCCAACCGCTAGCCTGAAACTGCTGCATATAAGGGTCCTGATACATATTTGTTGAACATATATAATCATCGGAGTGGCGAACTACCATCCGGTTTGCTGTTAATTCAACAACTACCGCCTCTCCAGACCCGGGATCAGCCAGCATTAAATTAAGACCTATAGTCCGTGGTGTCCGCTGGATTAAATCCAGTGCCTCCTCCAGTGTGCCTGCATACTGTAATACCTGACGCATCATTAACATATACGGAAGACCATCATAGGTTACTTCTTCCTGAAGAGCAATTGAATAATTACTGGTAATAACAATACCCTTTTCGTTCATTCCACTCATTATACCAATAAATGAAGGGTAATTATGAACAACAAAACGATAACCGTTCTCCGGTACATAAATTCCCACATACTGATACCCGGCCAGATCAATATAACCAGCATGATCCAGGTTGCGCCCCACATACATATTACCATCATTTGTTGCCTCCCCCCAGGCAGCAAAAGCAGAACATGAAGGACCGGCAAGAGCAAGATCCTGGGCAGCATTTCCCATCAGAATCTCATAATTATTTTTAATTTCTCCCTGGGATGCACCCCAGATAAAACCCTCCATCTCTTTTAAATATTCATCAGGAGTATGACGTTTAAAGGCAGGATAGAAACGAAATCGGGCATAAAGGTTTTTAAAAAACCAGCCAATTCGTTCACCAAGGCTTTCAGCCTGTTTAGAAGGATCAAGAGACTCAAACAATGCTAATAATTCATCATCATCGGCAGCCAATAACAAACCATGTTGAATACCTATTTCCTCAGGACTTCCGGTAAAATAAGCAACTTTTATCCCATTTGTTTCCATTAACCAGCCATCACCAGCCTGAAGAACACCATCTTTTTCTATTATTTCCGGTATTGGTGTTTTTGAATAAACCGAACCAACAAACAACAATAAAAACATTAATAATAGTACACACATTTTTTTCATAAAATAAAACACCTCTCATCTCATAATATTTTACCATTATCAAAAAACCGAAGATTTTGAAAGTTATTAATATTAAAAAGGAATCCCTTTATATTATCACACATATTTTGATTTATACATCTATATTATATCATTTTAATTAGAATATTACAATTTTATGGAAAATATAATTTTTTATTTTTAATATTATTTTAACTTTTTTACGGTCTAATTTTTAGGAAGAAATTTAGAATAGCTATTATTAACATGATATTTAATACGCATTTTTTCTAAAAATCCATGAATTACACTCTTGTATTTTTTATCTGCTCCACCTTTAGGATACAATTTACAATATGATTGGTAATAATCTGGATAAATTTCCTTGATAAATTTTAAATATCTTTTCTTACTTCCTCCAGTTAAATATAACATTCCAGATAACATATAATCTACTTTTGCTTGTTGAGCCCATTTCACCAAGGTTTCTAAACTATTTTCATCATCAGACAAAAAAGGTAATATCGGCATTAAATGAAATCCTGTATATGCTTTTGTTTCTGATAGTTCACATAGTGCTTTAAATCTACCTAAAGGTGAGCTTGCTCCAGGTTCAACATTTTTAGCAATATCTTTACTGATTGATGTGATACACATAGCTATATTAATATAAGTATATCTAGCTAACTCATCTATTAAGTCTAAATCTCTTAAAATCAAATCAGACTTAGTACTAATAATGACAGGATTTTTATGCTTTATCATAAGTTTTAAAATGTCTTCCATCAAGTGGTAATCCTTTTCTA
>PWOK01000219.1 GCA_003557445.1 Halanaerobiaceae bacterium | reverse complement strand
TTCTTTTAATTTCAAATTTAAAACAGCAGTTATTCCTTCCCTAATATCTTCACCTTTTAAATTTTCTTCATTATCCTTTAGTATATTTTTGGTGCGAGCATAATCATTAATAGTCCTTGTTAGAGCACTCTTAAATCCACTTAGATGAGTTCCTCCTTCATGTGTATTAATATTATTAGCAAATGTAAATATTCTACTGTTAAAACCATCATGATATTGTATTGCAATCTCAATATCTTCATCTTCACCTGAGTTTTTTAAATAAATTGGTTCTTCATATAATACTTTTTTATTATTATTTAAATATTTTACAAATGAAATAATTCCTCCCTCATAACAAAATTCATCCCTGTTAGTCTCCTCATGTCTGTAGTCAAATATTTTTATGGTTATACCTTTATTTAAAAAGGCCAGTTCTTTAAATCTTTTGGATAATTTTTGATAATCAAATTTTATTTCTTCAAAAATTTCAGGGTCAGGTTTAAAAGTAATTGAAGTACCTGTAGATATATTATCATTTTTTTCAATTATTTTTAAATCATGAGCAGGAATACCTCTTTCATATTTTTGTCTATAAACTTTTCCATCTTCCCAGGAAATTTCAATTATTAACCATTCTGATAAAGCATTAACCACAGAAGCACCTACACCATGGAGTCCACCTGAAACATTATATCCTTCCCCTCCAAATTTTCCTCCTGCATGAAGTTGTGTCATAACAACTTCAACAGTAGGTTTTTCCACTTTATTATGAATTTCTACGGGAATTCCCCTACCATTATCTTTTACAGTTATAGTATTATTTTCATTAATAACTACTTCAATTAAATCACAATATCCTCCCATAGCTTCATCAATACTATTATCAACCAGTTCATAAACTAAATGATGAAGTCCTTCAGTACTGGTTGAACCAATATACATACCAGGTCTTTTTCTTACAGCTTCAAGTCCTTCAAGGACCTGAATATGTTCTGCTTTATAATTTCCTTCTTTCTTTATTTCCATTAAAATCCCCCATTCGACTATTGACTATTTCCAATAAAATTATTGACTCGTTTTTCTAATGTTCTGGAAGAAATCAAAGAATAATATATTGTTTCTTCTGTTAAAATAAAAGATCTAGGTTCTCCAGAACTATAATCAACAATAAATCCTTCTTCATCACACATATTTATAAAATTTTGTGTTATTTTTGAATGTAAACTTGAATCTATGTCACCTATCATTACAATTCTACTGGATAAGATCATATGGCCTTTCCCTAAATGTAAAAACAAAATATTATTCCTCCTGTTATTTATTTTTTTTTATTTTTCCTTGATGAACATTAAATAAACTTGCCTTATCTGAAAGTTCATTTAAAATATTAAACTCTGTATCAGTTAATATAGTTTGTATATTTTTATTTATATGATTTAATAATAATTTTTTGCGATTAAAATCCAGTTCAGAAAAAACATCATCCAGTAATAAAACAGGATATTCACCTATCTCAGATTTCATAAATTCCAGTTCTGAAAGTTTTAATGCCAGGGCAACAGTTCTTTGCTGTCCCTGAGAACCATATCTTCTTACATCTTTTTTATTAATTTCTAATTTTATATCATCTCTATGTGGACCATATATAGTATATCCTCTATCTATTTCTTTTTTTCTATTATTTACTAATTTATTGTTAAATATAAATTTTATATCTTCAAGGTCATATTTTATATCTCCCAAACTACTTTCATAACTCATTTCTAAATTTTCAATTCCACCAGTAATTTTTCTCTGGTTAAGCCTGGCCAGAATTTTTAATTTATCAATCACTTTAATTCTTTTGTAAATTATTTTACTTCCCATATTAATTAATTGTTCATCCCATATTTCTAATTGATTATTTTGGTTTTCTTTTTTCATTTTAAAGTCTTTAAGTAATTTATTTCTTTGTGATAATATATGATTATATTTTTTTAATAAATCATAATAAACAGGACTAACCTGGGAGACTTCTACATCTAAAAAATCCCTTCTATTTGCAGGGCCTCCTTTTATGAGTTCTAAATCTTCTGGAGAAAATATTACAACATTTAAAATACCAATAAGTTCAGATATTTTATCAACAGAAGTATTATTAATTTGAATTTCTTTTTTGCTTCCTTTTATCGAAACTAATAATTTTATTTCATAGTTTTTTTTCTTTATTAATATCTGAATTAAACATTTTTCCTTATTCCAGTTAATCATTTCCCTGTCTATGTTAGTTCGATGTGATTTTGCTGTAGCCATAAAATATATAGATTCTAAAAAATTTGTTTTTCCCTGACCATTATTTCCTATTAATATATTTAATCCCGAATTTAAATTTAATTTTTTATTTTGCAGATTACGAAAATTATTTAAAAAAATTTTTTTTATGTACATTTATCTCTGCTCACCCTGTAAATTTCATTTATTCCTTCTATTGTTACAATATCTCCATCTTTTAAATTATGTGACCTTCTTAATTCTATTTCTTGGTTGACCCTAATTTTTCCTGCTTTAATTAAATATTTTGCTTCTCCTCCAGAGTTAACAATATTTGCCCACTTTAAAAATTGATCCAGTTTTATATTTTCTGTTTTTATTTTTATTTTTTTCATTTTATTTCCTTTCTTTTTTTATTCTTCTGGTCTTATAGGCATAATTAAATAAATATAGTTGGAATCTTTTTTTCTGATTGTCAAAGGACTTAAAGGATCAATTAAATCTATATTTATATTTTCTTCATCTATAATTTTTAATAAATCAAGTAAGTAGTCAGCGTCTATTTTAATGTTTTGAGCAGGTCCTTCTTTTTTTATACTAATTTCTTCATGTGCTATACCTGTTTCAGTTTCTTCTGAGTGTATTATTAATTTATTATTATCAGATTTTAATGTAATTTCATTGGAATTTAATCTTGAAATTAAAGAAACTCTTTTAACAGCATTTTTGAATTCATCTTTTTCAACTGTTATCCTGGAATTATATTTTTCAGGAATTACCTGTTGATAATTAGGAAATTGTCCTTCTATTAAGCGCGAAATTACAGTAATCTTATCAAATGTAAAACAACAATGATTGGAATCAATAAAAATTTCAATTAATTGATCATCAGTTTCTGATAATAGATTATTTAATTCATTTAGGGTGTTTCCAGGAATAATAAATTTATTTATTTCATTTAAATTTTCTATTTTTTCCTTTTCTTCTCCTATCTTTTTTTTACTATATGCCAATCTATATGTATTTGTAGCCACCATTGTTAATGTTTTTTCATTTAAAACCATTAAAGCGCCTGTTAAACCTGGTTGAGATTGATTATTTGAAACAGAAAATTTAACTTCTTCAATAATTTTTTTAAGTTTTAAAGAAGATATTAATATTTTAGTAGGGTTATCAACTTCTGGTAATTGCGGATATTCCTCGGGATTATATCCATTAATTTCAAAAAGAGAATTTAAACATTTAATATTTATATTTTCCTTATCATTATCATATTCTATATTTATTTTTGCAGATGGTAATTCCCTTATTATATTTTTAAGGTGATTTGCAGGGAGAACAATTTTACCTTCTTTTTTTATATTGGCTTCAGTCCAGCATTTTATTCCCAGATCTAAATCAGTACCGGTAAGGGATAAACCCTTATTATCAGTTTCAATAAGTATACCGGTTAATACAGGTAAACTATTTTTTTGTGAAACGGCTCTCTGTACATTATTAATAGCTTTATAAAAAACTTTTTGATCAATAGAAAAAATCATTTTTAGATCCTCCTTTTAAAGTTTTAAATATAATGTTATCAACATAAAATAAATTTAAAAAAAATATAATTTATTTATTTAAAAATAGTAATAGTAGTAGTAATAGGGGTTAATATGTTGGTAAGCTGTATAAGTACCTGTATAAAAGGATTTTATATGTAAAAAAAATGTAGATAAAACAATGAATAATTATCAACATATTAACATCTAAAAATAGTTAACAATTAAGTAACAGGTTTTTAACTTTTTTTCCATAGGTTTATAAACAGTTATTTTATTAAGAATTTTTTATTCTTTTTATTATTTTATCAATTGTATTTTTGAAATCTTCTTCATTTTCATATTTGTTTTCTATTTTCTGATGGGAATGTATAACAGTACTGTGATCTCTTCCTCCAAACTCTTCGCCTATTTGAGGAAGAGAAGAATCTGTTAATTCTCTGGATAAATACATGGCTATTTGTCTTGGAAAAGCAATTTTTTGAGTTCTTTTCTTTGAAACCATATCTTCCATCTTTAAATTATAATATTCAGTAACTATTTCTTTAATTAAATTTATAGTAATTGTTCTTGATTTTTTTTCATTTTGCATTACAAGATCTTTAAGGGCATTTTGAGCAAGTTCAATATCTATATCTTTATTTATTAGAGATGAATGATGAATAACTTTAATTAAAGCACCTTCAAGTTCTCTGATATTTGATTTAATTTTATTGGCAATATAAATAATTACTTCATTGGGTATTTCCAGTGATTCCAGATCAGCTTTTTTCCTTAAAATTGCTATTCTTGTTTCCAGATCAGGTTTTTGAATATCGGTAATTAACCCCCATTCAAATCTTGATCTTAATCTTTCCTCTAAAGTTGGAATTTCTTTAGGAGGGCGATCACTGGAAATTATTAATTGTTTATTGGCTTCATGTAAAGCATTAAATGTATGAAAAAATTCCTCCTGAGTACTTTCTTTTCCTGCAATAAATTGAATATCATCTATAAGCAGTATATCAATATTTCTGTACTTATTTCTAAAAGATGGTGTTTTATCATCTTTAATAGCATTAATTAATTCATTTGTAAATGTTTCAGAGGAAACATAAACAACTTTATGTTCAGGTTTGTGTTCCAGTATAAAATGGGCAATTGCCTGCATTAGATGAGTTTTTCCCAGGCCTACATCTCCATAAATAAAAAGAGGATTATATGCTTTAGCGGGTGCTTCTGCAACTGCCAGGGAAGCTGCATGAGCAAAACGATTGCTATTGCCAACTACAAAGGTATCAAAAGAATATTTAGGATTTAAATTATGTTTTACCTTATTATTAATTGAACCATTGAATTGTTTTTCTTTTTCATCTGCAAATTTAACTTCAGTTTGTTTTAATTCTTCTGGTGTTAATAATTTTAAAGACCATTCATTATCAGTTATTTCTTTTATAATTTCTTCAAGTAGATCTTTATATCTTGTCTGTATCCAGTCTTTGATAAAATCATTTGATACTCTTATTATTAAAGTATCACCTTTTAAAACTACTGGTAAAGTATCTGAAAACCAGGTTCTATAACTTGGATTGGTTAGTTTAATTTTTATTGATTCTAAAGTTTCTTTCCATAATTGATTTAATTCTTGCTGATTAAAAGACATAAAAATTACCTCCTGGAGTAATTGTGAAAGTTATCCACAAAAATGTTAATAAAAAAGCAACTTATCCACAAAAATAATAAAGGATAAACAGTATAAATACTGAGAACATAAAAAATTATTAAGATTTTATGTATATAAAGACAGAAATTATCCACAAAAAAATGTGAAAAAAACTTTTTATTAACATTCTGTGGATAAAAACAGGTGTTTTTGTGGATAAGTTCTTATTTTCTTTTATATATTTAATTATTTGTTTATAAGTTATAAACAGGTATGTTAATTATTAAAATTGTTTAATATAAAAAAAAGAGCAGCTAAAAATACAAATTTATTATTCAACAATTATAATAATAACAGATTATAAACAAATAATCAACAAAAATTAATATTAATAAATCATGTGGAAAAGCTAAAGTTCTTGACTCTTTTCTTTAGATAACATATAATTTTAATTAAGCAAAGTTTTAAAAGGAGGATATTAATTGGAAACATTAAAAAAAAACATGATTTTAATAAGGTTTATTCAAAGGGAAAATCATATGTTACTTACTATTTAGTATTATATTCTCTGGATAACTTTAAAAATAATAATAGATATGGTTTTTCAATAAGCAAAAAAACAGGAAAAGCTGTAATTAGAAATAAATTAAG
>PWOK01000187.1 GCA_003557445.1 Halanaerobiaceae bacterium | reverse complement strand
TTGCTCAATACTTACGTAAATATGATAAAGATATAATATTAACTATTAATAAAGTTGAAGATTTTAAAAATGCTGATAAAATAAGCTGGGAATTTTTTAATCTGGGGATGGGAGAACCTGTTATTATATCTGCTGAACATGGGAAAAACACAGGTGATTTACTTGATGAAATAATTGAGAAACTACCTGAAATGAAAAATAATGAATTTAAAGAAAACTTAATCAATATTGCAATAGTAGGAAAACCAAATGTAGGTAAATCATCTCTGGTAAATTATATTACTGGTGAAAAACGTGTTATAGTAAATGATACACCTGGAACAACCCGTGATGCTGTAGATACAATGGTAAAAAAAAATAATTTATTTTTTAATTTGATTGATACAGCCGGATTACGACGTAAATCCAGAGTTAAAGAGGATACTGAATATTATAGTAATATCAGAGCAATAAAGGCTATAGAAAGAGCAGATGGTGTTTTAATGATGATTGATGCCTGTGAAGGTATCACCTCTCAGGATAAAAAAATAGCGGGATATGCACATGATAGTGGAAAAGCAATTGTTGTTGCTTTTAATAAATGGGATTTAATCCAAAAAGACGAAAAAACTATGGAAAAATTCCAGGAAGAATTCTATTATCAAATGAAATTTCTTAATTATGCTCCTGTAACTTTTATTTCAGCCAGGACAGGCTTAAGAATAGATGAATTACTTGAGTTACTGGAATATGTTGTAGATCAAAATTCACGAAGAATTAAAACAAGTATTTTAAATGAAGTTATAGAAGAAGCTGTTCAATTACGTGAGCCACCTGCTAAAAAGGGAAGAAGACTTAAAATATTTTATGTCACTCAAACAGGGGTTAAGCCACCTACCATTATAATTTTTGTAAATGATCCCGATTTATTGAATTTTGCTTATGAAAGGTATTTAAAGATTAAGATAAGGAAAAGATTTGGTTTTGTTGGTACTCCACTTAAATTAAATATAAAAAAGAAATCAAGGGGTGATAATTAAATAATGCTAGTTATAATTATATTTTTATTGTTTTGTTATTTACTGGGTTCAGTCCCTAATGCTTATTTATTCACCAGCTGGATTAAGGGAATAGATGTTAGAGAAATTGGTAGTGGTAATGTTGGTGCAACCAATACTGCCAGAGCTCTGGGATTTAAATATGGAGTAATAGTTGCTTTATTGGATATTTTAAAGGGTTTATTGGCTGTTTTACTTGCCCGCTATTTAGTATTAAATATATCAGGTATAAACTATGAATTTTTGCCGTATTTAGCCGGTTTAGTTGCAATATTAGGACATGATTTTTCTATATTTCTTAAATTTTCAGGTGGTAAAGGTGTAGCTACCTCAATTGGTGTAGTTCTGGGAATATCACCTTTAATATTTCTAATTTTGGTTACATTATGGATATTACTAGTGTTTATAACAAAATACGTCTCCTTAGCTTCGATAATAAGTTCTATGTTTCTTCCGGTTTTTTCTTATATTTTGTTAGATAAGGCCTATATTAGTATCTATTTGCTTTTAATGGCTATATTAATAATTATAAAACATCATGAAAATATAAGTAGATTACTTAAAGGAAAAGAAAACAAGATAACCAGGGGTGAAAACTAATAATGGCCAAAATATCTATTATTGGAGGAGGTAGCTGGGGAACAGCTATTGCTCAGACACTTTCTAAAAATAATCATAGTATATTGCTATATGAAAGAATCACTGAAGTAACAGAAAGTATAAATAAGGATAGAGTAAATATCAATTATTTCCCGGAAATAAAACTTTCAAAAAATATAACAGCAACAAATAATATTAAAGAAACTTTATCCTTTAGTGATTATATATTTATATCAGTGCCTACTCAGTTTACAGGTAAAATTATGAAAAAAATACATAATGATATCAACCAGGAAAAAATTATTATTTCAACAGCTAAAGGTATAGAAGAAAAGTCTTTTTTACGAAACTCACAAATAATTGAAAAATATTTTGATCATAATATAGCTGTTCTATCTGGACCAACACATGCTGAAGAAGTTATTAGTTCTTTACCTTCTGCAGCTGTAGTTGTTTCAAAGGATTTAAAAATTGCAGAAAAAATACAGGATTTATTAATGTCTCGTACCTTTAGAATTTATACCAGTGATGATCTAATTGGTGTAGAATTAGGGGGAGCTGTTAAAAATATTATTGCAATTGCTGCAGGTATAGTTGAAGGGCTTGGTTATGGTGATAATACTAAAGCAGCCTTAATAACAAGAGGATTGGCGGAAATAAGAAGATTTGGTATATATCTGGGAGGAAAACCTTTAACTTTTTCTGGGTTAACAGGAATGGGCGATCTTGTTGTTACCTGCACCAGTCATCATAGTCGTAATTTTAGATTTGGAATTGAAATTGGTAAAGGCTTATCTATGGAAAAAGCTTTAAAAAAGATAAAACAAACAGTAGAAGGTATTAGAACAACCAGTGCAGTTTATGATAAAGCCAGAGAATTAAACCTTGATTTTGATTTACCTATAACCAATCAAATCTATCAGGTTTTATTTAATAATAAAGAACCTCTGGATGCTGTTGATGAACTTATGTTAAGAGATCCAAAAAAAGAATTAGATATTTAAATAATAATATCTAACAAATTAGCTATATTCTAATAGCTAATTTTTTTTTAGAATATTTTAGACTTGTCATCATATATATATATTGATATTTAATTTTCTTAAGTTAGCAGAAATAAAGTGAACGGAAAAAATAATCAAAAGGGGGGAAGAATGTGGAAGAGTTTGATATATATAAAGATATTGCACTTCGTACAAATGGGGATATATATATAGGAGTTGTTGGACCTGTTCGAACTGGAAAATCAACATTTGTAAAACAATTTATGGAACAGCTTGTTCTTCCAATGATAGACGATAAGTTTATAAAAGAAAGAACTCAGGATGAATTACCTCAAAGTTCTGGTGGTAAAATGATTATGACCACAGAACCAAAATTTGTACCTGAAGAAGCAATAAACATAAGCCTAAATGATAACATGTCCTTTAATGTGAGAATGATTGATTGTGTGGGTTATACAGTTTCTGGAGCAATAGGTTATGAAGATGAAAAAGGACCAAGAATGGTCAGTACACCATGGTTTGATGATGAAATTCCATTTCAGGAGGCTGCTGAAATTGGAACAGAAAAAGTTATAAATGAGCATTCTACTATAGGTCTTGTGATAACAACTGATGGGAGTTTTTCAGAAATTCCAAGAAAAAATTTTGTTAAAGCTGAAGAAAGAGTTATAAATGAACTAAAATCAATTGGAAAACCATTTATAGTTACTTTAAATACAAAATACCCTCATTCCAATGAAACAAAAGAACTTACAGAAGAACTAACTGAAAAATACAATGTACCAATAATTCCAATTGATTGTTTAAATCTAAATAAAAAAGATATATATAATATACTAAAGAATGTTCTATATGAATTTCCAATTAAAGAATTTTACATTGACTTACCGGATTGGTTGAATAAACTTGAGGAAGATCACTGGTTAAATAAAAGTTATAATAAAACAATAGAAAAATCAGTTAAAGATGTAAGTAAAATTAGAGATGTACAAAATGTTGTAGATGTACTTGCAGAAAATGAAAATACACAGGAAGTTTATCTTGAAAATATTGATCCGGGTGAAGGTCTGGCCAGAATTTCAATAGGTTTACCTGATAAACTTTATTTTAATATATTAGAAGAATTTAGTGGGTTTGAAATTGAAAACCAGGGTGACCTAATGGAATTAATAAAAGAATTAAGTTTTGCTAAAAATGAATATGATAGAATTGCAGATGCTCTAAAAGATGTTGAAGAAAAAGGTTATGGTATTGTTACACCTTCACTTGTTGATATGAATTATATAGAACCAGAATTAATTCAGAGAGGTAATCAATATGGAGTTAAATTAAAAGCAACAGCACCTTCAATTCATATGATAAGGGCTGACATAAATGCAGAAGTATCTCCAGTTGTTGGTACAGAAAAAAAATCTGAAGAAATAATACAATTTTTAGAAAAAGATTTTGATGAAAATCCTGCTGCCATCTGGGAAACTGAATTTCTGGGTAGATCCTTAAATGATTTAGTCCAGGAAAGTATTTCCAATAAACTATATAGAATGCCTAAATCAGCTCAGGTTAAGTTAAAAGATACTATAGAAAAGATAGTAAATGAAGGTAGTGGTGGTTTGATATGTATTATTCTATAAAAAGTTAACATTTATTAGTATTTGCTTAAGGAAAAATACCTTAAGCAATTTTTTTTTTGCAAAATTTAAGAAAAATGCAGGAGATTAGTACAATTTAGCGAATAATAATAAATAAAGTAAGACATAAATAAAAATAGGAGGTGAAATTAAATGACTAAAACTGAATTAATTGATGTTGTAGCTGAAAAGACTGATTTAACAAAAAAAGATACTGGCAATATTGTAAATACTACAATAGATACAATTATTGAGTATCTAAGTAGTGAAGCCAGCAAAAATGAAGCTAACAGAGATAATGTACAAATTATTGGTTTTGGAACTTTTGAAGTTAAAGATAGAAGTTCACGTAAAGGAAGAAATCCTCAAACCGGGGAAGAAATCACAATCCCTGCAAGAACTGTTCCTGTTTTTAGAGCTGGTAAAACTTTCAAAGAATCAGTTGATGGTTAATAGTTACATAAATATAAATATTATTAGATAGAAAGGAATTAATTCCTTTCTATTTTTTTTTGCATATTAAATATTTATAAACATAATTTTTACTGAAAGGTGGTATTAAATTGTTTTTTAAGAAAAACGAAATTAAAATTATAATTCTTGGGCTTAATGATTTATCATTATTTACAGCTAAAAAACTTAGTATTAATTATGATGTTATCATTTTATATTTTAATAACAAAAAGTTTCAGGATAATCATATTGATGAAACTGATATCATAATAAAAAAAGTTGAAGAAAATTTGTTTTTAGAATTAAATATATTTAATGATCATAAAGAGATAATCTTTATTGCAATGACAGAAAATCAAGAATTAAATATTTTTTCTTCTTTACTGGTAAAAAAAATAATAAAATCAAAAACAATTACTCTTGTATACACAAAAGAATATAATCAATTAAAATTTGGAATAGATTTAATATTTAATCCCTATCAAATTATATTTGATGAAATAACAAAAAATATTGATAATTTCAAGATAACTTCAATTATGGATATTGTACCAGGAAAAATCAGTTTAAAAAAAATAAATTTTAAAAATAATAAAAATTCATATCTTTCATTAAATCAAATTAATTTACGCAACAGCAAAGTTATTGCCGTAAGTCGCAATGAAAAAATAATATTTCCTGATAAAAATTTTAAAATTAATTTCTCTGATGATATTTATTTAATACATAAAAAAAATAATTATATGTGGTTAAATAAATTCAAAAAACATATATCCAAAAACAAATTATTTTTAATTACTGAAGAAAATCTTTGCTATTATTTAATTGATTATTTATATGTTTTTTTTAAACCAGTAATTATTATCGAACCAAAAATTAAACAGTGTAATAATCTTGCTTCTAAATTAGAGAAACCTTTAATATTGCACGGAGAAGGTACTGATTTACGATTATACAGGGAAGAAAGAATTAATAATAAAAGTACTTATCTGGCTATTAGTAAAAATGATTATCAAAATATGTTGAGTAGTTATGGGGCGAAAAATTTTAACTGTAGATCCATAATAACCTTAGTTAATAATATTAAAAATCAAAAAATATCAAATTTGTTAGATTTAAAAAATATCTTGTTTTTACCTGAATTAGTTACAGATTATATCTACAATCATATTAAGAGTAATTTTAAAATTAATAAAATAATTTTTCCAAAAAAATTATCTTTAAAAATAATTAAGATAAATAAAAAAGGTAAAATATCTGATTTTAAAAACAAAGATATAAAACCAGGTTTTTTAATCAGAGATGAAGAATATATTCTCTCCGATAAAAAAACAACAGTTTTACCA
>PWOK01000278.1 GCA_003557445.1 Halanaerobiaceae bacterium | reverse complement strand
TTTTTATCTAATATATCAGGTATAACAAAACTACCATCCTCTCTTTGAAACTGTTCAGCAATAGCAGGTAACAATCTGCTGGTTGCCAGACCGGATGCATTTAAAGTATGAACATACTCCGTTACTTTTGATTTTTTTCTTCTATATTTGATATCTCCTCTCCTGGCCTGATAATCATGTGCATTGGAAATTGAACTAACTTCCTTATATTCATTCATTGAAGGAATCCAGGCTTCAATATCCAGTGTTTTGGCCATAGCAGCACTACAATCACCGGCAGCAAGCTTACTTACCTGATAATGAAGACCTAACTTTTGAACCAGATTTTCTGCTTTTTTAGTTAATTCTTCTAAAGCTGCTGTTGAATTTTCAGGTCTGGTTATCATGAAAAGTTCAACCTTATTAAATTGGTGTCCTCTGATAGTTCCTCTTTCATTACTTCGATAACTGCCTGCTTCTCGACGGTAACAGGGGGTGATAGAAAAATATTTTATTGGTAGTTCATCTTCTGTAAGTATTTCATCACGGTGCAAATTAACAAGTGCTGTCTCAGCAGTCGGTATAAGAAACTGTCCATAACCTTTATTGTCCTGACCTTCCAGATGAAAAACATCATCTTTAAATTTTGGAAACTGTCCGGCAGTAAAACCACATTTTTCAGTTAAAATATGAGGAGGTAGCAACATCTGAAAACCATCTTTAAGATGTTCATTTACAAAAAAATTAATTAGTGACCATTCCAGCAGTGCTCCCCTGCATTTATAAATCCAGAAACCATTACCACCCAGTTTAGCTCCTCTCTTATAATCAATCATATTCAACTTTTCTAGTATTTCCTTATGATCTTTAATTTCAAAGGAAAAATCAGGTTTTTGGCCCCATTTTTTTATTACCTGATTATTTTCTTTACCTCCTGCAGGAACATCATTTTCAGGTATATTGGGTAATTTTTCCATAAATGATTTTATTTTTTCTTCAACATCCCTTAATCTACTGTCAAGATCTTTAATTGTCTCCGCAACATTACCCATTTCTTTAATTAATTCCCGGGCTTCTTTTTCTCTTCCCTGCTGTTTACATTTTGCTATCTTTCTAGAAACTTCATTCTTCTTTTTTCTTAATTTTTCACTTTGATATAATAAGTTTTTTCTCTTCTTATCCTTTTCCAGTAATTCCTCAAAATCAATTTCCTCCATCCTCTTCAATAATGCCTTTTTAACTTTCTCGGGATTTTCTCTGATTAAATTAATATCTAACATACTTTTTGCTCCTTTCTTTTTTATTATAAATAAAAAACCCCTCATCTCCTGATATTGTTTGAAATATCAGGGACGAGAGGTTTAATTGCCCGCGGTGCCACCCTGTTGAAATGATAAGTCCATTTCTTCTCTTAATGTTATAACGGAGTTCATCCGGATGACCTACTGTTAATTTCAGTTCATCACTCCCAGGTGGATTCAAAAATAAATATATATAATCTATTTTTTACTGATCCTGTTCCTCGTTTTTTAATATTTTTTTTCAATTACTTTTTTAATTATAGCACAAATATTTTGAAAAGCAAAGTATTTTGCAGCATCTTCTTCTTTATTCATCTCTCAACCATTGTGGTTTTCCTTCAACAGGTCTCTTTCCATATTTTTGTTTATATTCATTTAATATAATATCCATCTTTTTTTTATTATCTTTCATATTTTCTATTAATGTTTGATCTATTTCCTGGGATAAAGGGCAAACAGCCAGACATACCCCACAATCAGTACCAAATTTCTGCCATATATAATAACATTTCTCCGCATCAATCTTCCAATCCTTTACTTTTTCTGAGCTAGAAATAGCCTTTCCCGGACATAACTTTGCACACTTCTTACATCTGTTGCAAAAATCCTTTAATCCAAATTCAGCAATGTTATCTTTTTTTAATTTCAGGTTAGTGGATACAGCACCCAATCTAACTCGAGGACCAAAGTTCTTTGAAACCAACAAACCGGATCTTCCAATTTCCCCTAATCCTGCCTTTTCTGCAAGCGGAGGCAAGATAACCTGATAAGCACCTATCATATGATTTCTGGCTTCATATCCTAAATTTCTAATATAATGGCTGAGTAAATTGCCTATATTCCCAGCATTAAGATACCCTTTTGCAACTTCAATTTCCTGTTCTACTTTTGGAGCCTGATTAACTAATTTTTTATTCATTTCTACTGCAAAAACGATAATATATTGATGATCTAATTTTATTTCTTTTCCATAATGTTCCCGGGAACGACCCTGATGAGAATAAATATATTTTTTTTCCAGTTCAGTAACTCCCACCATCACTGCTCCCTGATGTTTTGCAAACCCTTTAATTTTTTTTGTAATTTTATCTGTATCAGTTTTAATTGGTTTTGAACTTACCTCTCCTGATATATGCTCTCTTATTTTACTTAAATATTTAAAAGTAGACCTGGCGAATAAAGAATTAATATTATCATCATTTTTTCTTTTTATTCTTCTCAATTTATCATCAATTTTTTTCTTTTCAGGGTTATTAGCATAATATTCCTGATATCGTTTACTCCCCTTATTAAGAGATAAACGGGAAAAAATAATATCTCTCTCATCAAATTGGTCCATCTTCAATCTCCTTTCAACACTTTTCCAATAAAACAGAAACTCATATTAAAACTCTTTTTAAATCAACTTCCAACCCCTGAAAAACAAAGGATTTTGCATTTTCTTCTTCTTTATATGTTAGTGATTTTTCTATTTCTCTGTCTTTAAATAAATAGATATTTATTTCCTTAGAAAAAGGATTAACAATCCAGTATTCTTCAATTCCTGCTGTCATATATAGTTCAAGTATTTCTATTCTATCTTTACTTCTGGTGCTTTTAGAAAGAATCTCTACAACAAGAGCTGGAATTCCTTTATAAGTATCATCTTCCTCTATATTTTCCTGATCACAAATAACTAAAAGATCAGGCTGGACTACATTTGGCTCATCTTTTTTATAAAGAGTTACATCAAAGGGAGATGTAAGTGGTTGACATTTTTTATTTCTAAACCAGTTCGACATTATAACCGACATTTCTATTAGTATTTTCTGATGGCTGTATCTGGGGGATGCTAACAAATATATCTGACCATTAATATATTCATATCTGTTTTCACTTTTTTTAGAGATTTCTAAAAATTTTTCATATGATACTTTCATTCCCTCATGGCTATAGGCTGATGATCCTTCTCTGATAATATAGTCATCATTTTTATAGTATTTAGCCAATCTGGCAACTTTTTTCCCGTTTTTTGTTATAATAATATCCTCCTGGTCTACCAGTGCTAGATATTTCCCAAAATTATTCTGTACTTCTGTAGATGAAATAATCATAATAACCACCTTTTGTTTAATTTTAGCTACTATGATAATATTATAGCTAATTACTTGTTTCTTGTCAAATCTATTAGGTATATTTATTAGCTAATCTTTCAAGACATTACTTCAATACAAAATTAACAATTCTATCAGGAACATATATCTTCTTTACAAATTCCTTGCCCTCAAGATAAGCCTTTATTTTTTCCTGTTGTTCTGCTTTATTTAAAACTTTTCCCTTTTCCATACCTTTTTCAATCTTTATAGTCTCCCTGACCCTGCCATTAACCTGTACTGGAATTTCAATTAATTTTTTTGCAATAAGATCAGGATCATAATCAGGCCATTCAGCCAACTCAAAAATACTTTCTTCATAACCCAGACGAAACCAGATTTCTTCAGCAAAATGGGGGGCAAAAGGAGCCAGTAAAACAATAATTTTTTCCAGGTTTTCCTGATCTATACCATCTGCTGCCTCCCGGGCAACAAAATTGGAATAACTCATAAAGGCGCTGATAGCAGTATTCATTTTAAAATCTTTTATTCTTTTAGTTACCTTTTTAATTAATTTATGGGTTTGTTCTGTTAGTTGACGGCTGTTTTCAACTTTTTGCCTGCAGCTTTTAACACAAATATTCCACATTTTATGCAAAAACCTGGCCACACCTTCAATTCCACTGTCATCCCATTCTGACTCCTGATCAGGTGGACCAATAAATAGTTCATAGATTCTCAAACAATCTGTACCATATTTATTAACAATTTCATCAGGACTGACACAGTTTGGTTTTGATTTACTCATTTTTTCTCCATCTTTACAGACCATGCCATGATTAAATAATCTTTTGAAAGGTTCATCAAAATCAACCATTCCAATATCATAAAGAAATTTATTAAAAAATCGGGCATACAACAAATGCAGAATTGCATGTTCTGAACCACCCAGATAAAAGTCCACCGGTAACCAGTAATTAACTTTATCTTGAGACCATGGTTGTTCTTGATTATCAGAATCAGCATATCTGAGGAAATACCAGGATGAACCCGCCCACTGAGGCATAGTATTTGTTTCTCTCCTGGCCCTGCTTCCACATTGATGACATTTAGTTTCCACCCATTCATCTATTAGTGACAGAGGGGATTCCCCTGTACCAGCCGGTTCATATTCTTCAACATCAGGCAGGGTGACAGGGAGATTTTCTTCTGATACAGGAAGTTCTCCACATTTTTCACAGTAAATAATCGGAATTGGTTCACCCCAATAACGCTGACGGGAAAAAATCCAGTCCCTTAACTTATAGTTTACTTTCTTCTCAGCCATACCACTTTCCACCAGTTCATTTGTTATTTCGCCTTTTGCTATTTCTGAATACAGGCCTGTATAAGTACCGGAATTAACCAACACTCCATGTTCAGTATAGGCTTCCTTTACCGGGTTATCTGCATCATTTGTATTTTTAGCCACAACTCTCTTTACTGGTAAATTAAATTCTTTAGCAAAGGCAAAATCCCTTTGATCATGTGCAGGAACAGCCATGATAGCACCTGTACCATATTCCATTAATACATAATCAGAAATCCAGACAGGTATTTTTTCCCCATTTACAGGATTCTCACAATAGGAACCTGTAAATACCCCTGTTTTACTATCTCCCGCCTTCCTTTCTATATTAGTTTTAGCAAAAGCCTTTTCAAGATACTGTTCCACCTGTTTTTTTCTTTCTGGAACAGTTAACTTATCCACTTGAGGGTGTTCAGGGGCCAACACCATATAGGTTACACCAAATAATGTATCAGGCCTGGTGGTAAAGACTTCGATTGTTTGTTTGCTTTCAAAAACCGGAAATTTTATTTTTGCTCCTTTACTTCTACCTATCCAGTTTTTCTGCATCTTTTTAACTCTTTCAGGCCATTCAAGTTTTTCCAGATCTTCCAGCAGTCTATCAGCATAATCCGTTATTTTTAACATCCACTGTTCCAGAGGTTTTTTTGTAATCTGAGTTCCACAGCGTTCACAACCACCATCAACTACCTCTTCATTGGCCAGACCAGTTTTACAGTCAGGACACCAGTTAATGGGCATCTTTTTTCTGTAGGCTAAACCTTCCTTATACATTTTGATAAATATCCACTGAGTCCACTTATAATACTTCGGTTCACTGGTATTTATTTCTCTATTCCAGTCATACATGGTTCCCATTTCCTCAAACTGTCTTCTGAAATTAGCAATATTCTTTTTAGTTGATTCCCGGGGATGAATTCCTTTTTTTAGGGCATCATTTTCTGCAGGTAAACCAAAAGCATCCCAGCCCATAGGATGTAAAACATTAAATCCCTGCAATTTTTTAAATCTACTCCAGAGATCACTAATTACATAACCACGCCAGTGCCCGACATGCAAACCAGAACCGGACGGATAGGGAAACATATCCAGACAGTAATATTTTGGTTTATCCCTGTTTTCATTAGTTTTATGAACTTCATTATCCTTCCAGTACTGCCTCCACTTCTTTTCAATTTCCTGAGGATTATATGATTCAGAAACCAACTTTACCACTCCTTTGTTTGATTTTTGAGCAAATAAAAAAACTCCGCCTCTATAGATAGATATCGAGACGGAGTATTATTTCCGCGGTACCACTCTTATTTGCTATAAGTTATGAGCACTCTCATTTCGATGACAGATAATCATCTACCCTGTTAACGGTGGGATCCGT
>PWOK01000178.1 GCA_003557445.1 Halanaerobiaceae bacterium | reverse complement strand
GATTATAAAAATGATTTATTAGCCATTAAGTCATATATTGATGAGCTAGACCCCTTTATAATTGCGGTTGATGGGGGTGCAGATGGCTGTCTGGATCATGGTTATTTTCCTGATATTATCATCGGAGATATGGATAGTGTTTCTGATAGGGCCTTAAAAAGTGGGGCTCAATTAATTGTACATGCTTATCCAGGTGGTAAGGCACCAGGCCAGGAAAGACTGGAAAACCTTGAACTGAATTTTATTAAATTTCCTGCTCCAGGTACAAGTGAAGATATTGCTATGTTATTTGCCCATGAGAAAGGAGCTGAATTAATTACAGCAGTAGGAACACACTCCAGTATGATTGATTTCTTAGAAAAAGGCAGGCCGGGAATGGCCAGTACTATTCTTGTTCGCATGAAAATAGGCAATATTCTGGTAGATGCCAGGGGGGTCAGTAAATTATATAAAAGAAAATTTTGTTTTCATTACTGGATTCAGATATTTCTTGCTATTCTTTTACCCTTACTTTTAATTGGATTTTTATCACCTCCAATAAATAATTTTATACAATTATTAATTTTAAGGCTACAATTAATATTAAATTTTTAAGATAGCAATTAATTATAAATTAGAAAGGTGCGTTATGATAGTAAATCTACGGTATCATATATTTACAATAACTGCTATCTTTGCAGCTTTTGGTATTGGTATCTTAATTGGTACTATCCTGATTGGTCAGGAAGGATTACTGGATGAACAAAATAAATTAATAGAAAATATTGGTGATGATATAGAAAAAATTAGACAGGAAAATATAGCCTTACAGGACGATATAAAAAATTTAAACTATGAATTACAGAGAAAAAAGAAAACAGAAGAACAACTGATTTCTGTTTTTTTAAATAAAAAAATGTCAGATAAAGAGTTTTTAATTTACACAGAAAATAATAAAAATAATATTGATAATATAGTTGATTTATTTGAAATGGCAGGAGCTAAAATCAGACAGGTTACAGGTAAAGATCTTATAAAAAATAAATTGAGTGATTCAATTGATCGTTTAATAATTTTACAGGATATTGATGATGAGGTTTTTAAAAGTAAATATGATGAAGACCTAATTATTCATTATAATGAGAAAGATTTAACCGGATTAATATTAGCTGTAATTGAGAGTGAAGGCAGGTGAAGAATGGAAAAGTATCAATAATTATTCCGGTATATAATGAGGAAAAAACCTTAGAGGAAACTCTTTTAAATTTACAATTCAAATGGATTAAAGAAATTATAATAGTTAATGATGGTTCAACAGATAATTCTCTGAATATAATAAAAGAGTTTCCTGTTAAGTTAATTAATTTAAAAAAAAATTATGGTAAAGGAGATGCTGTTAATTATGGTTTGAAGTGGGCTGATGGAGAAATAATTATGCTTGTTGATGCCGACCTTGGTAAAAGTGTAAAAGAGATAAAAAAATTAATATATCCTTTGGAAAATAATATGGCAGATATGGTAATTGCCATAATACCTATCAAAGCTGGCGGACTGGGTATTGTCAGAAAAATTGCGGATAAAGGTTTAAAGATATTTACAGGTAAAACATTGAAAGTTCCTCTATCAGGTCAAAGGGCTTTTAAAAGAGAAATTATAAATCACATTATACCTCTTTCACCTGGATTTGGAATGGAAACAGGAATGAATATAGATGCTCTGAACAGCAGTTTTAGAATAAAAGAAATTCCCTGTGATATTGAACATAGAGTAACAGGTCATTCGTTTAAGGATTATTATCACAGAGGTATTCAGTTGATAGCAATTATAAAGACAATTTTAAATAAAATATTTTTTAAAAACAAAACTTAATATATCAGGAGTATTATTTAATGCATAATTGGCTGGATCAAATTGGTCTTTTAAAAGAAAATTATAAAAATGAAAAAATACCTGTATTTGGTGGTTTGATTATACTGGTCTTCAGTATTTTGGGGTGGATCCTGTTTCTGATAACAGATACAGGAAAACCTGTAATAATAGAGAGATTAATTTTTTTAAGTTTAATAATTGGATTAACAGGATTGCTTGATGATATAAAAGGTGGCACAGAAATAAAAGGTTTTTCAGGTCATTTTATTGCTTTAATTAACAGAAATTTGACTACAGGTGCTTTAAAGGCGATTATTTCTTTACTGACAGTTTTAATTATCTACTATTTTCCAGGCCAAAATTTATTGGCATTTTTATTAAATATTTCTATATTTCTTTTCTTCACAAATTTATTTAATTTGCTTGATTTGCGTCCATGTAGATCAATAAAATGTTTTTTCCTGTTTTCAATTATTATCATGGTTCTGATCCCGGTCTTTACTCTTTATTTAGTACCGGTTTTTCTGATTTTAATTCCCTATAGTTATTATGAACTCGGTGGTAAAATTATGCTGGGAGATAATGGGGCCAATACTCTGGGGGCTATTATGGGCTATGGATTTTCTTTATGGACCTCAACCGGTGGAAAAATATTACTATTACTCTTTATAATAATAGTTAATTTTCTGGCTGAAATTTATTCTTTTACAAATTATATTTCTAAGAATCGTATTTTGAACTGGATTGATCAATTAGGAAGATATTAACTTGTTATTTTTTCGTTTGAAATGTATAATAATATAATAAATTCAAAAAAGGGGGAAGACTGGGGTTTTTATATCCAGCAAAAAATGAAAGCTAATTTAAAGGGAAGAGATTTTTTAACCTTATTAGATTATACAAAAGAAGAAATAAAATATTTAATAAATACAGCAGAAAAATTAAAAAAAGATAAAAAAGAGGGAATTACAGGTAATAATCTTCAGGGTAAAAATATTGCTTTAATTTTTGAAAAACCATCAACAAGAACCCGCTGTGCTTTTGCAGTGGGAGCCAGTGATGAGGGAGGAATGACTGAATACCTGGGAAAAGGAGATATTCAATTAGGAAAAAAAGAAACAGTTGCAGATACAGCCAGAGTGCTGGGAAGAATGTTTGATGGTATTCAATTTAGGGGATACAGGCATCAGACAGTTGAAAAACTGGCAGAGTATGCCGGGGTTCCTGTCTGGAATGGTTTAACAGATAAATATCATCCCACACAAATTCTGGCCGATTTATTGACTATTAAAGAATCCTTTGGTCATTTTCAGGGGTTAAATCTTGTTTTCACCGGGGATGGGAGAAATAATGTAGCAAATTCTTTAATGATAGGTAGCTCTATTATGGGTATTAATTTTAAATTAATTTCACCACAGTCTTTAAGACCGGATAATCAACTAATAGATAAATGCAAAAAGTTAAGCAAAAAATCTGGTGGTTCTATAATGATAACAGATGACTGTATTAAGGGAGTTAAAAAAGCTGATATTATTTATACTGATGTCTGGGTTTCTATGGGAGAAGAAGACAAATTTGCTGAAAGGATAGAACTATTAAAACCCTATCAGGTTAATATGCAGATGATCAAAAATACTGAAAATCCAGACCTTCTATTTATGCACTGTCTTCCTGCCTATCATAATATGAACACAGAAAATAGTAAAAAGATATATAAAGAGTTTGGCATTAAGGAAATGGAAGTTACTGATCAAGTTTTTGAAAGCAAATATTCCCGTGTTTTTGATCAGGCTGAAAACAGGATGCATACCATTAAGTCAATTATGGTCTCCACACTATAATTTTATAACATCTTTTTTCATTTTTTGTTTACATAATTTACATGTAACAAGAAAAAATAGTAGTGGAGGTGTAAAAAATAATGAAATTAATGAGGACTATTAATTTTTTTCGTACAACAAGATTTAAGCGTCCTTCCACTACCAGCTGGATAATAAGTGGTCTGGGAATTGCAGTGTCAGCCCTTGGTGGTAAAATGATCAATAGAAAAGTTGGTGCAGGGATTCTTGGTTTTGGTCTGGCACATATTATTCTGGGACAACTAGACCGTATGAGACCTACTGTAAAAAATAAATGGTAAATATAGAAATAGCTATCACTAAGGATAGGGGAGAAAAATCCCTTATCCTTAATTTTTGCATATTAATTATATTTGTTATAAAATAAAATTAGGTGGTTAAAAAATATATTTATTGTAAGATATACTTTTAGGAGGTTAGAGACATGAATGAGACAGAAAAAAAGGTGATAATTGACCGTGAAAAATGTAAAGGATGTAGATTATGTGTAAATGTGTGTCCGGTAAATATAATTAAGATGTCTGATAAAATTAACAGTCATGGTTATCATCCTGCAGAGATAATAAAACAGGAAAAATGTATTAGTTGTGCTAGTTGTGCAATTATCTGTCCGGATGTAGCTGTGAAAGTTTTTAAATAAATTAACTAACTTATATCTGTATATAAAAAGGAGGGTGTTGTGATGTCAAATAAAAAGTTGATGAAAGGTAATGAAGCTATGGCTGAAGCTGCCATCAAGGCTGGATGCCGTTATTTTTTTGGTTATCCGATAACCCCTCAAAATGAAATTCCTGCATATATGTCAAAAAGATTGCCTGAAGTTAATGGTGTTTTCCTGCAGGCAGAAAGTGAGGTTGCTGCCAGTAATATGATATATGGAGCAGCAGGTGCAGGTGCCAGGGTTTTAACTTCTTCTTCAAGTCCCGGTATAAGTCTCAAAGCAGAGGGAATTTCCTATATTGCTGGAGCAGAATTACCATGTGTGATTATAAATATGATGAGAGGTGGTCCAGGCCTGGGAGGTATTGAACCTTCACAGGCTGATTATTTTCAGGCCACAAAGGGAATGGCACATGGAGATTTTCGACTGCTGGTACTTGCTCCTTATTCGGTTCAGGAAGCAGTTGATCTTACAATAGAAGCCTTTGAACTGGCAGATAAATATCGTAATCCAGTTCTTATTCTGGGAGATGGTATGATTGGCCAGATGATGGAACCGGTAGAATTCAAAAGAGAGGTTAATCCTGATGATCTTCCTGAAAAAGAATGGGCTACTGATGGAGCTAAAAACAGGGAGAGAAATATTATAAATTCTCTTTATCTTGACACAGATGTCCTGGAAAAGCATAACTGGAAATTGAATGATAAATATGAAAAGATGAAAAAAGAAGATGTACAATATGAAACCTATCAAATTGAAGATGCAGAAATAATTCTTGTAGCCTATGGTTCTTCTGCAAGAATATCCCTGAGTGCTCTGGAAATGGCGAGAAAACAGGGTATTAAACTGGGAATGATTAGACCTATTACTTTATTTCCCTTTCCAGAAAAAATTATAAGAGAAAATGCTCCAGGGGTAGATTTTTTCCTAACTGTGGAAATGAGTACCGGTCAGATGGTTGAGGATGTTCGTCTGGCGGTTGAAGGAATAAAACCGGTTTATTTTTATGGAAGAACCGGTGGTAACTTACCTTCCCCGGAAGCTATTGTCCGGGAAATAAAAAAACACAGGGGTGAAGATATTGAATAAACTAAAAACAGAAGTTGCCGGTAAGCCTGATTCTCTTACTGATAAAAGTTTTCATTATTGTCCTGGTTGTACACACGGGATAATTCACAGACTTGTTGCAGAATTAATTGATGAATTTAATATAAAGGAAAAATCAATAGGTGTGGCTTCAGTTGGTTGTTCTGTTTTAACTTATGATTATTTTGATATTGATATGCAGGAGGCTTCTCATGGAAGAGCACCTGCGGTAGCCACTGGTATTAAACGTGTTCATCCTGATAAATTTGTTTTCACCTATCAGGGAGATGGAGATCTGGCTTCAATAGGAACGGCTGAAATTGTACATGCAGCCAATAGAGGTGAGCGAATAAGTACAATTTTTGTTAATAATGCAATTTATGGAATGACTGGAGGACAGATGGCACCTACAACTTTACTCAAGCAAAAAACAGCAACAACTCCCCTGGGAAGAAACCAACAGGAAACAGGAAATCCCATGAAAATATCTGAAATGTTAAGTATATTGGAGGGTGCTATATATATTGCCCGGGTTTCAGTGCATGATCTAAAGCATATCAAACAGGCTAAAAAGGCAATTAAAAAAGCCTTTGAAGTACAGCTTTCAGGTAAAGGATTTGCCATGGTAGAAGTTTTATC
>PWOK01000064.1 GCA_003557445.1 Halanaerobiaceae bacterium | reverse complement strand
TTTAGCATCCTGTCCACCTATTTCAAAAATAGTATCAACTTCTGAATCAAAATATACAGCTGCAGTGGCATGTGCAATAATTTCATTTATTATTGAATCTGTTAGAGCATGAAGACCGGCTATACGGCGTCCAGATCCTGTTACTCCCAGACCAATAATTTTTAGATTCTTTTCTTTTTGTCTGTTATATAATTGCTGATAACAGTTACGGGAAGCCTGAACTGGATCTCCATTTGTTCTTAAATAAACTGAATCCAGTAATACATTATCCTCTTCTCTAATTAAAACTGCTTTAGTAGTTGTCGAACCAACATCCAGACCAAGGATACACCTATCTCCATTTTTAGATTTTTCTTTTGTTAAATGATGATATTTGACCTTATCTCTATAATCATACAATGGTGGTAATTTTTCAAAAGTTTTTTGCTTTTCATCTATTAATTCTTTTATGTTTAGTTGTTGACCATTGTCTTTGGCCCAAACAGCAGTTCCGATTGATTCAAAATAACCTGCTTCTTCAGGTACAATAATTTTATTTAATCTATTCTTTAAATATTTTACCATAACCTTATTATTGGCAGTACCACCAATTAACATAATATTTTTAGCCTTACATCTATTTACTAATTCACATAGTTTATCAGCCATCATTTTACATAAGCCTGCAACAATTTTACCTTTTTCTTCTCCTTTATTTAGTGCATGAGTACAGTCACTTTTACAGAAAACAGAACAACGACCTGAAACCCTGTAAGGGTCTTCAATAATAGCTTTTTCCATTGCCTGATCCAGTCTTAAATCCATTCTTGTAATCTGTTGTATGAAAAATTCACCTGTTCCTGAAGCACATTTATTTCCTGTATAAACATTCATTATTTTCCCTTTTTGATTTAATTCATAAACCAGAAATGTTTCTGCTCCAGCACTAACTATTGCTTCAACTTCTGGATATTTTCCACTAACAAAATCATAAGCAATTTCTACAGCCTCTGCCTCAGCAATGGATGGAAGATTAACCATTGATTTGAATTTCTTGCCGGTAACAGCATAGTATTGAAAATTGTCCAGATTGTTATCATTTATTAATTTAATTAATGTTTTTTTTACATCACCCTCATGAGTTTTTTTGTAATTATTAATTTGATTATTATTATCAATATGAGTAATTCTAATATTTGCAGAACCCATTGAAATTCCAGCTGTTTGCATTGTTTGTTCCTCCTGATAATAATTATTAAATTTTAGTATATTTTAGTATATTACTGTTTAATATTATATATAATATTATATAAGTCTGGCAAAATTCCTTTATTTTTTAAAAATGCCACATATAAAATGTGACATTTAAACAGGGACACAATCATTTAATTTTTCATCAATTAACTGATCAAATTCTCTTTCAATTTCTTTTTCTGTTTCTGACTCACCCACAATCTTAATAATTTCAGCTTCCAGAGATTTTCCTTTATTTATATCAATTAAAACATTTTCCATATCACCAATAACATTTTTTAATAAATATATTTTTTTATACAACACCTTTAATATTTTTTCTTCAATAGTATTTTTAGTTGCCAGATTATATACCATAACATCTTTAGTTTGTCCCAGACGGTGAACCCTTCCAATTCTCTGTTCAAGCTTCATAGGATTCCAGGGCAAATCATAATTGATAATTATATTACAAAATTGCAAATTTAAACCCTGACTACCAGCTTCTGTACTGATCATCACATCTTTATTTTGTTGAAAAAGATATTTTATATATTCTTTACCTGTAGAACTATAACCACCATTAAATAATATAGTATCATATCCCTGTTTTTCTAAATATCTGGCAATATAATTTTGTGTTGCCCGGTATTCTGTAAATATGATAACCTGATCATCAATCTCTTTTAATATATTACCCAGTTTTTCAAGTTTAGAGCTGTAATTAAGGTTTTGCATAAGCTGATAAATTTCTTTTAATTCTCTACAGGGTTTTTCCTTTCTGGCAAGAGTTTTTCTTAAAGCATAAAAACTGCTACATAGTTCCCTCTGGTAGGTTAATAAATTTAAAACACTTTTTTTATTGTTTTTTCTTTTTCTGTATTCCTTTTTTACAAACTGTGTTATTTTATTATATAGATTTTTTTCCTCTGGCTTGAGTTCAATAAACTCCTGTTTAATATTTCTTTTAGAAAACTTTAAAATTGTATTTTTATGACTGTTGCGGATCATTACTTTTTCTAAATCATTATGCAATTTTTTAGTTTTTTTAACAAGATGTTTATCAGCTTTATATTTTTTCTTAAATTGTTTGAAGCTTTTATATAAATCAGGATATAAAATAGATATTAAATTATATAATTCCTTTAGATTATTTTGAATGGGAGTAGCAGTTAATAACAAACAATATTTTTTGTTTAAATTATTAACAAACTTCCAGTTTAGAGTGTTTTTGTTCTTCAATTTATGAGCCTCATCAACAATAACCATATCAAATTCTATTTTTTTTAAAAATTTTGCATGTTCCTCTCTTTTTGCTTTATCAATTGAAGCAATCTGCTGTTCAAAATATTCCCATCCCCTGCCCTTCCTGTTATATAAAATATCTTTGAAATTGAATTTTTTAACCATTTCATTTGTCCATTGAAATCCCAGTGAAGCAGGAACCAAAATTAAGAATTTATTAACCTCACCCATATTTATATATTTTTTTAAAATTAGGCCTGCTTCAATTGTTTTTCCCAGACCTACCTCATCTGCTAAAATTGCCCGACCATTTAATTTGTTTATAACTTTTTTTACAGTCTCTACCTGGTGTGGTAAGGGATCAATATTTATATCATCTATTTCTATTCATATCACCTCCTGTTTATAATATCTGCAATAATCATAGCTTTATGTTAACAATATTTAACTTAAAAATTAATTCCAACTATACCACCAATTGTCCCTCCAAGAATACCAAAAATCAGCACAATTAAAATACTGTTTATAGAAAGATGCATATTCATAGAACCAAACAACAGTATGATTACCATAAATATCAATCCACCAAGAGCACCATTTAACCAGCCATTATATTTTACTCTTCTGGCAATATAAAAACCAATTAGTATAATTATTAATAAATTAGTTAATATCAGCAAGTTATTAAAATATAATAACATAAATCCCATTAATACTCTGGATATTAAAGCAACTACAAGACTAAAAACAAATAATATTACAAGACCAACAATCACTCCTTTAAATATTACTGAATTGTTGATTATATTATTTTTAGAATACATAAATACACCCCCAATATATCTTATGCCAGCAATATAAAAAAATGAATTTACCAGTTTAGATTAAAATCTTTTAATTCATTTACTTTTTTTCTGCTACTTAAAGATATTTCAAGGGGAGTGATAGATATTTTGTTATTTTTTAAAGCCCATAAATCTGAGTTATCTTCAGCTTTTCCTTTGATTTCTCCTGTTAGCCAGTAATAATTATTACCGGCTGGATCTTTACGTATTTCATAATAATCATCATATAAACATTTTGTTAAAAATGTAATAACTGTTCCTTCAATTTCACTCCGGGTAATATCAGGAATATTGATATTAAATATTTCTCTTTTCCTGTTTTTTATATATGCTGACTTTATAAATTTTTTTATGAAATCAACCGCTGTAGAATAATATTGTTTTTCTCTATAATTATTTTCAGAAAGGGAAACAGCAATAGATTTAATTCCCATCATCCAGCCCTCAACAGCTGCTGATACTGTTCCAGAATAAACAACATCATAACCTATATTAGAACCATTATTAATACCTGATATAATAAGATCAGGTGAACATTCAAGTAAACATTTTACTGCAAGTTTAACACAATCTGCAGGAGTACCACTAATTTTATAACAGGAAACATCCTTTAAATCATCAAATTTTACCTTTTTAGCCCTTAAAGGTTTATTAAGAGTAATAGCGTGGCCGGTTGCACTCCTTTCTCTATCAGGTGAAACAATTGTTAGATTATGTTTCTTTCTTAATTCTTTTGCCAGTAGTTGAATTCCTGGTGCATATATTCCATCATCATTGGTTAATAATATTTCCATAGATCAATTTCCACCTCCATTCTGCAAATAAATCCCGAATTTTGTCGTTTTTTTTGACAAATACCGACAGGTGCCAGACACCTCCCGGTTTTTGTCGAATATTGTCTATTTCAAATAACACAGTAAAATAGAGTATTAATAAAAAAAAACAATTATATCAGTTCTCTTTTGATATAATGATAAAATTGAGCTATTTTTAGTCTTTGACCTGTATGTTAATTTCATATATACTTATATTCGTGCTTCGGGCTGTGGCGCAGTTTGGTAGCGCACCTGCTTTGGGAGCAGGGGGTCCTCGGTTCAAATCCGAGCAGCCCGACCAATGTGTGCCCTCATCGTCTAGGGGTCCAGGATACCAGGTTTTCATCCTGGCGACAGGGGTTCGAATCCCCTTGAGGGTGCCATTTAAAAAATATGAAGTAAGAAATAAGAAATAGGAAGTAGGATATTAAAAGATATAAACTAATCCTATCTCATAAAAAAACTATTCTTACTTCATACATCCGACTTCTTACCTCCAATATGGAGGGGTGCCCGAGTGGTTAAAGGGAGCAGACTGTAAATCTGCCGGCGATGCCTACAAAGGTTCAAATCCTTTCCCCTCCACCATCATTTTATTCTTAAAATTCATTTTTCATAATATAAAAACAAAAATAGAACCGATTATAATAATAAGTATAATTAAAATTATTATTTTTTCTTTGCTAAAATATTTTTCATAAAAAGACTCTTTTTTATTAAGTTTCTTTTCATTTTCTTTTCTTTTTTCTTCATCAAGTTGTTTCTGGTAAATATCTGCGATTCTATTTCCCTCTAAACCAATATAATTAGCATAACATTTTATAAATGCTTTCACATAAGCATTACCAGGAATCTGATCATATCTTTCTTTTTCTAAATCCTCCAGATATTTTTTTCTGATCATTGTTTCTTTTTCAATTTCCTTAAGAGAAATATCCTTGTCTTTTCTCACCTTTTTTAAGTATTTCCCAACCCCCATTGCTTAACTCCTCCTGTCTTAAAATGATTATATACTATTTGCCTGGTTTTCACTATCTTCTATAAAGTTTGCTAGTTCTTCTTCTAAAATCAAAACTTCCCTTGGTTTACTACCAGCATAAGGACCAACAATACCTTTTTCTTCCATCATGTCAATCATCCGGGCTGCCCTGGAATGTCCAATATGTAATTTTCTCTGTAACATTGATATTGATGCCCGATGTTTAACAACCAGTTTTACAGCTTTTTCATATAACTCATCTTTCTCATTATCAGTTGTAATGTCAATCTCTTTTATTTGATCAAATTCTACTTCATATTCTGGCTCAGTTTGATTGGTAACAAAATGAACCAGATTTTTTATCTCTTCATTACTTATAAAAGACCCCTGTATGCGAATCGGTTTTTGTTTATTAACAGGTGAAAATAGCATATCACCCTGGCCCATAAGTTTTTCTGCTCCCCCCATATCCAGTATTGTTCTGGAATCAGTTTGTGAGGAAACAGCAAAAGAAATTCTACTGGGAATATTAGCTTTTATCATACCTGTTATAACATCAACTGAAGGTCTCTGTGTAGCAATTATCAAATGAATACCTGCAGCCCTTGACATTTGAGCTAACCGGCAAATATTATCTTCTACTGCACTTGCGGCAACCATCATTAAATCAGATAATTCATCTATAATCACAACTAAATAGGGCAACCTATCTTCTTTTTTTACTTTTGCATTATATGAATTTATTCCTCTTGTCCCTTTTTCAGAAAATAGTTCATACCGATTTTCCATTTCATCCACAACTAATTTTAATACATTGGCTGCCTGTTTGGGGTCAACAACAACCGGTGTAAATAAATGAGGTAATCCCCTGTAATGGCTCAATTCTACTTTTTTGGGATCGATTAAAATCATTTTTACCTGATCAGGATCTGCTTTATACAAAAGGCTGGTTATAAAACAATTAATACATACACTTTTCCCTGAACCTGTAGCACCTGCAACCAGAAGGTGAGGCATTTTTGATAAATCAGCAACCATCGGTTCCCCTTCAATCCCTTTTCCCAGGGCAAGGGTTAATTTGCTTTTTGCTTTTTGAAAACTGGCAGAAGATATTATATCTCTAATCCTTACAAAAACATC
>PWOK01000016.1 GCA_003557445.1 Halanaerobiaceae bacterium | reverse complement strand
TGCCAGCCAGTATTTCCTTTGCATATTTAATTACCCCCCTGTACTTATTTAGATTAAAGCCGTATTTTTTCTGTCCAGACTTCTATATTGAATAGCTTCAGTTATATGATCTGTTTTAATTCTACTGCTCTGTTCAAGATCAGCGATTGTTCTGGCAAGCCTTAAAATTCTATCATAGGCTCTGGCACTAAAACCAAGGTTATCTATGGCTTTTTTTAATATTTTTTCACTTTTATTATTAATTTTACAATATTTATGCAATAGTTCACCATTCAATTTAGAATTATTATTTATATTTTCGTTACAATACCTTTTTAGTTGTATTTTACGGGCCCCAACAACTCTTTTTCTGATTTTTTCAGATCTCTCACCATTTGCTTCAGAAAGAATCTCTTCCGAATCCAGGGCTGCTACTTCAACATGTATATCTATTCTATCCATCAGAGGACCTGATATTTTGCTCCTGTAATTATTTATTTTTGCAACTGTACAGTGACATTCATGTTTTTCATCTCCCAGATACCCACAGGGACAGGGATTCATCGCTGAAACCAGCATAAAGTTTGCGGGAAAAGTGGTACTCATTTCTGTTCTTACAATAGTTACCTGTCCTTCTTCTAAAGGTTGTCTTAATAATTCCAGAACATCCCTTTGATATTCAGAAATTTCATCAAGAAACAAAGTCCCATGATGTGCCAGGCTTACTTCACCTGGCTCTGGAATACGACCACCTCCTATCAATGCCGCTCTGGTAATAGTTTGATGAGGGGCCCTAAAGGGCCTTTCTTTTATAAGTCCATTTTTGACATTAAACAGTCCCATTATACTATATATTTTGGTTATTTCAAGTGCCTCTTTTTCAGTTAAGGGTGGTAATATTGTCGGTAAGCGTCTGGCAAGCATAGTTTTACCTGACCCCGGAGGTCCAACCATCATAATATTGTGTGAGCCTGCTGCAGCAACTTCTAATGCTCTTCTGGCTTCATATTGTCCTTTTATTTCAGAAAAATCAATTTTATACTTCTTTTTTTGGGCATTGTTTTTATTTTTTTTATGTAAATCACTATATTCAGGTTTTTCCTGGTAATTAAAATATTTTATGACATCATCTAATTTTTTTACAGGGATTACTTTTATTCCTTCCACCAGGTTTGCCTCCTGATAATTTGCATATGGTACAACCATTCCTTTTAATCCTTTTTCCTTTAACTTAATACCCATGGGTAGAACACCTTTAATATTACGTATTTTTCCTGTAAGTGATAATTCACCTGCAAATAAATAATCATCAAGTTCGACTTGCCGGATAAAACCTGATGCAGATAATATTCCTGTAGCTATTGCCAGATCAAAATGAGGACCTATTTTTTTAATATCAGCTGGTGCCAGGTTAATTGTAATTCTTTTTATGGGAAAATCAAAACCAGTATTGCTTATAGCTGCCCTTACTCTTTTTCTGGATTCCCTGACTGCCTTATCAGCAAGTCCTACAATATCAAAAGAGGGTAAACCCCTTGATAAATCAACTTCAACATTAATTAAAACCGCTTTTACTCCCATTATTGTAGCACTATTAATTTTTGCCAGCATAATAATCATCCTTTCTTTGTTTTTATTACCATTATTATTTTATTTCTCCATTTATTTCTTTTTTCCTGCATTTAATTTTAATATATTATACTGGTTTTTTCAAAAAAAAAAGTGGCTATTAACCACCAATCATATATTTTTATCTTTATTCTTTTGATTTTATTCTTTTATTAAATTTAAAAAGCATTTATAATATGATCTATTTTTGTTTCATTTTTTTGCTTGATTATAGCAATCACATCAAATCTTAAATCATTACCTGTATATTTATTTTTGTTTTCCTGTAAATAACAACAGGCAACATTTTTAATTTTCTTTTGCTTTTTTTCATCAACAGAAACCTGAGGCAAACCAAATTGTTTATCTTTTCTGGTCTTTACTTCAACAAAAATAAGACATTGATCATTAGCTGCAATTAAATCAATTTCTCCTATTTTAGTAGAATAATTGGTGGAAAGAATTTTATATCCTTTGTTTTTTAAATAATTTAAGGCTTTTTTTTCTCCCCATTCTCCCAGCTGTTTTTTATGCATTATTTTACAGTAATCCCCTTTTGTTTTTTAATCTTCTATATAAATATCTTTTAAGTTTATTTTTTTATTCAGCAATTTTATTAATGGTATTCCCAGTAGAACAACAGAAATAAACTGTCCACCACCCACATATAATACATGCATAAAATAGGACAACTCCAGGTCCAGAGCATAATATAAAATATACCCAATACCAAGGGCATTAAAAACCACAGGATAAATTGCACCAGTATAGATTGATCTGGCCCTTGCTGTAAATATTCCCGCTATTAAAGTTATTAATGAACCAAATATAATATCTATTAAACCAAGACCTCCATAGGCATTGGCTATCATACACCCAATCCAGAGTGCTAAAGCCGCCGGGTATCCCATATAAAAGGGAAGTAAAGTCAATATTTCACTAATTCTTACCTGTATATGTCCATAGGAAATAGGAGCAAGTAATACAGTAATAACTACATAAAGAGCTGCAATCAAGGCAATTCTTGTTAATTGTTTTGTTGTCATTTACATTTTATTCTCCTTTTTTAAAACAGCCATTGGCTGCTCTTAGTTTTGATATAGCAGGATTTTGCGAACTGCTATTTTAGAAATTTAATTAGCATTTTCTTTTACTACAGAATAGGAATAACGGTGAATAGGTGATGGTCCAAATTTCTTTAAAGCCTGTATATGTTCACTGGTTCCATATCCTTTGTTTCTAATAAAACCATAGTGAGGATAATCCTGATGATATTTGTCAATAATTCGATCTCTGGTTACCTTAGCTATAATTGAGGCAGCAGCTATACAGTTAATTTTACAGTCACCATCAATTACTTTTTCCTGTTCAATATTAAGTTCCGGAATATACTGATTTCCATCAATGAGCAGGTATTCCGGAATCAGATCAAGATTTTTCACAGCCTCTTTCATGGCCATAAAACAGGCCTGACTTATATTGATTTGATCAATTATTTTATTATCAATAATACCTATACCGGTTTTTATACTATATTTCTTAATTTTTTTATATAATAATTCCCTTTTTTTAGCTGTTAATTTTTTGGAATCATCAAGCCCCATCAATTTAATATCCGGATCCAGAATGACCGCAGAGGCAACAACAGGACCGGCCAGAGGACCTCTTCCGGCTTCATCTATACCCGCAACCAGTAAATAACCCTGATTCAATAACTGTAATTGTTTTTTGTTCATCTTTTGCCACTTTTTTTTAATCTTTTTTTTCTTTTCCTTTTGTTTAAGATATTTTTGGGCAAGTTTTTGTACTCCTTTTCTTGAATCCTGGCTCAATTTATTTATTATTTCATTATTTATATCGATTTCTTCAAGTTGTTTTTTTATTTCATTTATAGTATATTTATTTAAATTCATGCTTTCCCTCCTGGCTTTTCCAGTGAAACTGCCCCCAGGTTACCTTTACGAAAATCATTTAATAATAACATTGAAGTCCGATTACGGTCAATTTTGCCTCCACTCATCAAACAACCTCTTTTTTTACCAATCATAGCTAAGATATCATAGGGCTCTTCTGTATTAATATTGATATTATAATATTTTTCTAAAACTTCCTGTTTAACTTTTAACAGATATTTTATTAATTTATAGGCTACAAGCTGCTTATTAAAAATTTTATCATCAATAGCACCTGTTAAAGCAAGTTTATATCCCACTTCTTCATCAAATTTAGGCCAGAGAACTCCTGGTGTATCAAGTAGCTGAATTTTATCATTTATTTTAATCCACTGTTTTCCCCGGGTAACCCCTGGTTTTCTGCCAGTTTTAGTTTTACTTTTACCTGCCAGATTATTGATTAAAGTTGATTTTCCGGTATTGGTAATTCCTGTAACCATTATTTTGAAATTGTTCTGTTTTTCTTTTTGTCGTGATATATCTTCAATCATTGCCATCAATTCTGAAATACCTTTTCCCCTAAGAGCATTAATCTTAAGAACCTTATACTTTTGATTATAATACTCAATCCATTCTGAAGTTATACCTGGATCAGCAAGATCAATTTTGTTTAAAAGAATAATATGATCCTGATTTTTTAATAGTTTAAGTAAATCCGGATTTTTGCTACTACCGGGTATTCTGGCATCAATTACTTCAAGTACCAGATCAATCATCTTTAAACTTTTTTTTATTTTCCTTCGTGCTTTTGTCATATGTCCAGGATACCATTGAATCATTTTATTACCTCCAGCTTACAAAAAAGGGAGGGAAACCCCTCCCTTAAATTACAATATAATTTACTCTTCTGTTTTTCTTTGCTTTCTTTTTTCTTTTATTCTTGAGGCTTTTCCTTTTCTTTCTCTTAAATAATATAATTTTGCTCTATTTACATCTCCCCGGCGAACAATTTCAATTTTTTCTATATTGGGAGAATGTACAGGAAAAGTCCTTTCTACACCTACACCATGGGATATCTTCCGCACTGTAAATGTTTCTTTGACACCACTTCCCTGGCGTTTAAGAACAACACCTTCAAAAGCCTGTATTCTTTCCTTACCACCTTCTTTAACTTTATTCCTTAATCTGACTGTATCTCCAGGGTAAAATTCAGGTAAATCATCTCTTAATTGTCCTTTTTCTATATTATCAATTATATTCATTATATATCCTGGTTATTAAATCTACCAGGCCTTTCACCTCCTTTAAGTTTGATATTTGAAATATATATTATTTATTCATTTTTATTAATATTAATATTTGTCTCTTTAAATTATATCATAACAAAAGACCAAAAACAAAACTATTGCCACCAGGCTGCAGACAATAACCTATCAATGATTATTGAAGCAGCACTTCTAACAGAAAGATGATTAAAATCACCTCTACCATAAACAGGTTCCAGTATATAATCACATCTATTCATAGTTTCTTCTGTTAACCCCCAGCCCGTTCCAAATACAATTAAAAATGGATATTCAGCTTCATATATTTTCGTTCTCATATTTTTATAGGAAATAGTATTGGGAAAAGGTCTGGCATCTGTTGCTATTAATTCCGGATTTTTACCTGTTTCATCCTTTATCTTATCAAGAACCTGATCCAGATTATCAGCAAGTTCCAGTATATTAAAGGCCTGATGCCGGTTACGATTATAACTGGCTCCATAACCACCGGTCCAGTATTTTTTCATTCTTTTTACAAGACCCTGTTGTGACTCAAGGTGATTAACTACAAAATATTTATTAATATTATATGTTTTACCCGCTCTTGAAATGTCATGTAGATCAAGATTGGTAACCGTTGTAGTTATTTTTTCACCATGTTTATTATAAATTGGATGATGAATCAAGGCCAGATAAACATCAGCATCAATTCTGCCCATTTTTATTTTCACCTTCTAGTTCTTTTTCAATTTTTTTTAATATATTTTTTTGTTCTTCTTTTAATTCTTTTTTCTGGAGAAGATCAGGTCTTCGCACCAAAGTTCTTTTTAAAGATTGTTTTTCTCTCCAGTGAGCGATTTTACCATGGTTTCCACTTAAAAGAATTTCAGGAACTTTCATATTTTTATATTCTCTGGGACGGGTATACTGAGGATAATCCAGTAGACCATTATAAAATGAATCTTTTTCTTTTGATTCATCTGTACCCAGTACTGAAGGAATCATTCGGGAAATTGCATCAACCATTATCATGGCCGGCAATTCTCCACCGGTTAAAACATAATCACCTATGGAAACTTCATCAGTAATTAAATTTTTCCTGATACGCTCATCAACACCTTCATAATGACCGCATATCAAAACCATACCCTTAAATTTGCTATATTTTTTAACTAAATCCTGATTCAATTTTTTGCCCTGAGGTGTAAGCAGAATAATTGGGTATTTACCATCTCTCTGTTCTTTGATATCCCTTAAAGCTCGATAAACAGGTTCTATTTTCAAAACCATACCTGCCCCTCCACCATAGGGATAATCATCTGTAACTTTATGTTTATCATAAGTATAATCTCTTATATTTATAATGTTAATTTCAATTAAATTATTTTCCTGGGCCCGGGCCAGTATACTATTATTTAAAGGCCCTTCAAACATATCAGGGAATAAAGTCAAAATATCAAAAAACATAAATAAACACCTCAGTTTTAAAGATCCAGTAAACCGGAAATTGGGT
>PWOK01000057.1 GCA_003557445.1 Halanaerobiaceae bacterium | reverse complement strand
TTAATGCCCTATATATATGCACAGGCTCAGGAATGTTCACAAAAGGGACATCCCATGATCAGAACCATGTTTTTCGAATGTCCTGATGATCCAACTTCCTGGTTTATTGAAGATCAGTATTTTTTTGGTAAGGATCTACTGGTTGCACCTTTATTTAAAACAGAAACAGACAAAAGAAAGGTTTACCTGCCTGAAGGGAAATGGATAGATTATCAGAATCATAAGTCATATGAAGGAGGTAAATGGTATCAAATTAAAGCCGGAGAAATTCCTGTGATTTTACTTGTAAGAGATGGAGCTGTAATTCCTCATTTACAACCGGCTCAATCCACTTCTCATCTTGACTGGAAACAGATAGAAATGAAAGTTTTTTCCACTGAAAATAAAGAGGTTAAAGGTTTAATAGCTTTCCCGGAAGATGATCAACTCCAGGAAATAGTTATAGTTAAAAATAACGATAGTTTTGATTTAACTAAAAATCCCTTATCTGATGATATTAATATAAAAATAATTGATTACAGAAACTAACTAAAAAAGTAATGACAGGTGTTGATATAACATCTGTCATTACCTGTTTTTTATCATTTTATTGAACAATTTATATAATTTTGTTTTATTTAAGGAGTATAGTAAATGTTAAAAGGAATAGTTACTGATATTCAAAGGTATTCTTTACATGATGGTCCAGGAATTAGAACAACAGTCTTTTTAAAAGGGTGTAATATGAAGTGTGGCTGGTGTCATAATCCAGAGAATATAAACAAAAATCTGCAACTGGAGTTTTTTGAAAAAAAATGTATTAATTGTGGAGATTGTTTTCAAATATGTAATTATAATGTTCATAAAAGTATTAATGGTCAACATATAATTGAATATGATAGATGCCGGAAGTGTGGTAAATGTGTAAAATTTTGTTATTCTGAAGCACTTATTATGGTTGGTAAAAAAATAACTGTAAAGGAAATCTATAATGAAATAAAACAGGATATCCCTTATTATCAAGATTCTGGTGGTGGAGTTACTATTTCCGGTGGTGAAGTTTTTTTTCAAAAGGATTTTAGTTATAAGTTATTAAGTTATTGTAAATCTCAGGGTATCCATACTGCAGTTGAAACTAATTTGTCAGGGGAATGGGACATTATAAAAACAGTTTTACCGGTTATTGACCTGGTTATATTTGATATTAAATTTATTAATAATGAACTCCATAAAAAATGGACTGGAATATCCAATAAAAATATCCTGGAAAATGCTAAAAAAATATCTCAAATGAATAAAGATATAATTATCAGAACTCCAGTTATACCTGAAGTAAATGAGAATGAAATTAAAAAAATTGCTGATTTCATAAAAGATTTTGAAAATCTTATTTGTTATGAATTATTACCATATAATCCACTTGGTGAAGATAAATATAAACGTCTGGGAATGAAATGTGTTACTGGAGGCACAAGACCTCTTGATGATAAAAAAATGGAAGAACTGGCTGAGATAGCCAGGAAAATTAAAGTTACTACTTTAGTTAAATGAAATATAAATTGTTTAGAAAGAGGTTTTATTTATGAAGGATATATCTTTACAAAATAAAAAATACAGGAAGTGGATTAATCTAATAAGGAAGAGAAAAGAAAAACAAACACAGGAAAAGATCAATAATAATGGATATATGGATGTGGATGATTATGGCACTATTTTACTTCCTGATGATTTTCAATGGAAACAAAAGCCCAATCATAAAAATGGCTCTTTCTATGGTTTTAAAGGATGGGCTGATAATTTCAGGAGTTTAATTGAATCATTACCTCCATATGTTAATCCTGTAAATATAATAGCAGGAAGGCATTATGTTTTTTTAAATTCATATAAAGAAGGACCCAACTGGAATCCTGATTATGATTATGACCATCTCAAAGAAGACCAGCAAAAATATGATATAAGGTCAGGAATTGGAGCTGCCCATCATTTTTCAGGAGATGTTAAAATTGGCCTTGAACTGGGCTGGGGAGGTTTACTGAAAAAAGTTAGGAAATATGCAGATTTAAGGGGAATTAATAAAGAAAAAGAAGAATTTTATCAGGCTGAAGAACAGGTTATAATAGGAATACAGAACTGGATAAAAAATACAGTTGAAAAAATAGATCAAATGATAAAAAAGGAAGAAAATCCTGATTACAGGGATAATTTGATTAAAATGAAAAAGGTTAATCAAAATATCATAGATAATCACCCCTCTACTTTACTTGAAGCCTGTCAGTGGATAGCCTGGTTTAATATGGCTTCCAGAACTTATAACCGTGATGGAGCAGGAGGACAGCTGGATGTTTTACTACAGCCTTATTATGAAAAGGATATGAAAAGAGGTCTTATTAATGATCAGGAGGTAATCTATTATCTGGCCTGTCTTTTAATAAATGATCCCAATTATTATCAATTATCGGGACCGGGAATTTATGGTGAAGATTTAACCTGTGATATGTCATATTTAATCCTGGAAGCTGCTCACTGTTTGAAAAGTTCCTGCAATTTAACGGTTGCCTATCATAAGAAAATCGATAAAGAGTTTTTCCTTCAATCTGTAAAATATTTAATTAAAGATAAAAAAGGCTGGCCCAGATATTGTGGTCATGATTCACTAAGTAAAGGATTTATTAAAAATGGTTATCCTGTAGAATTAGGCAGACAGAGAAAAGAAGTTGGCTGTAACTGGATGGCTATTCCCGGTAGAGAATATACAATTAATGATACAATTAAAATAAATATTGCCAGAGTATTTGAAATTGCTCTTAAGGAAATGTTTACTTCAGAAAGAAAACATTCTATAGAAAAACTCTGGCAGTTATTTAAAAAACATCTAAAAAAGGCAGTATTATGTACAGCAAGGGGAATAGACTGGCATTTAAAATATTTAAAATATAGTTCTCCTGAACTTGTTTTAAATCTTTTTTGTTATGGTCCAGTTGAAAAAGGACAGGATATTAGTGATGGTGGTGTAGAAACATATAATATAGGAGTTGATGGATGTGGTCTGGCAACTGTAGCAGATTCACTGGCTGCCCTGGAAACAAGAATTGAAAAAGAAAAGGCTCTGGACTGGGATACCCTTAAATTTTGTCTGGAAAATAATTATGATATAAAAGAAGGAGAAAAAATAAGAAATATGTTGAAAAATTCTCCCAAATACGGACAGGGTAATTCTTCAGGGGATAAATGGGCTTTAAAAGTTTCTGATTTATTTACAGAATTAATAAAACAGGATTCAACACCAGAGGGAATTAATATGATACCTGGCTGGTTTAGCTGGTCCCTAACAATAAATCTGGGTAAAAAAGTGGGAGCTACTCCTAATGGTAGAAAAGCAGGAGAACCCATATCTTTTGGAGCAAATCCTGATCCCGGTTTTCGTAAAGATGGAGCTTTAACCGCTATGTCCAATGCTATAGCCAGCATACAGCCTGGATATGGTAATACTGCTCCATTTCAGCTTGAACTTGATCCAGGAAGTTTAAATATAAATAATGAAGATGATATAAAAAAAATAGCCAGTTTAATAAAAGAACATTTTGAACTGGGTGGTACTTTATTAAATGCAAATATAATTGATGCTGAAACAATTCTTGATGCCAATGAAAATCCTGAAAAATATCCTGATTTAATTGTAAGAGTAACTGGATTTACAGCATATTTTGCTTCATTATCACCTGAATTTAGACAGCTGGTGGTTAATCGAATAGTAAAGAGATAAAAAATTAAAACTAAATAGGTGTTGACAAGAACAAATCCCTTTGATAAGCTATTAATAGATGATTAATTTAGTAATTACATAAAAAAAAGAATATAATTGAAAGGTGGGGTTCTGTTTGCCCACAAAACATAAAAATATGCTAATATGTCAATCTGGTGGGCCAACAGCAGTTATTAATGCCAGTTTAGTAGGGGCCTTTTTTAGAGCTATAGAATCCATTGATATAGATAGGATATATGGTGGTTTTAATGGAATAAAAGGTGTTTTACAGGAACAGTTAATTGATTTAGGCAGTCAGGATAAAAAAACAATGGAAGGAATAAAATTCACACCTTCTTCTGCTTTAGGATCCAGCCGCTATAAATTGAATTTTGATCATAAAAATGATAATTTTGAGAGAATTTTTAAAGTTTTTGATGCTCATAACATAGGATACTTCTTTTTTAATGGTGGCAATGATTCAATGGATACTGCCTTTAAAATAAAAAATTATGCAGATAAAATTGGTTATGATATAAAAGTAATAGGTATTCCCAAAACCATTGATAATGATTTAAAGGGAACTGATAATTGTCCCGGTTTTGGTAGTGCAGTTAAATATATTAATACTTCTATTTTAGAAGCTGCATTTGACTGTCATACATATCAACAGGATACTATATTAATAACAGAAGTTATGGGCAGACATAGTGGATGGCTGGCAGCTTCAACTGCAATGGCAGTACATGAAGAAAAAACAATTCCCGATTTAATATATTTACCTGAGATTGAATTTAACAGTAAAAAGTTTTTAAATGATGTAGAAAAAATTTACAGAAAACAGAAAATGGTTTTCATTACAGTATCTGAGGGAATTAAAGATAAAAATGGTCAATTTATTTCAGCGGAGAAATCGGCCAATCATGATAAGTTTGGTCATAAAAAACTTGGTGGAGTTTCATTTTATCTACAGCAATTAATAAAACAAAATATATGTGAAAGGGTTAAAGTTATTTTTCCCGGTATCCTTCAAAGGAGTGCCGCCCATATTGCTTCTAAAACTGATATTGATGAAGCTTACTGGACAGGTTATAGAGCTGTTGATTATGCTTTGAAAGGATATAATGGTAAAATGGCAGCGATAAAAAGAATATCAAACAAACCATTTCAATGGGAAACGACTTTAGTTTCTCTTGAAAATGTTGCCAATAAAGAAAAAACAGTTCCCAGGAAATGGATATTACCTGAAGAAAGCTTTGTAACAGAAGAAATAATTAATTATAGCAGGCCTTTGATACAGGGTATTGTACAAACACCTGCCTGGGATGGATTACCCAGATACCATACTCTTAACAAGAAATTTGTAAATCCAAAATTAAATAACTGGAAAAAATAAAAATAAAAAAATTAATAAAAAAAGCAGGAATTATAGGTATCAATATATAATTAAATATAATAAGAAAAATTTATTCATAATTAATATACAAATTCCCATAAAAAAAAGAAGGAAATATGCGATTTATCGTGAATATAAATAGAAAGATAATAATTTTTTTATAATATACATAAATATATATTAATTAAGAAGTAATGGATGAGTGTTTAAAATGTATATTAATATTATAAAACTTATAATGGGGGTGATTAAAAAATAAAAGAAATAAGTATTTTTAGATTGCAGTTTAGAAGTAAATATATAAAAAGAAAAAGACTATTATATAAACAAAAAAAATAATGGGGGTATTGGTAGTGAAAAAAATAATTACTTTATTTATTGTTTCTTTATTTGTTGTTTTTGTTTTATCTTCATTGGTTATGGCTGAAGAACAGGATATGGATATTAATTGGGGAGAAGATATTAAAGGTGGTTACTGGGGCTTTACTTACACCAGAGCTATTGGTGATGAATATGGAACTATGACAACATATTTTAATGTAGATACAGAAGATGAACGTTATAATAGGAGTCTTGTTGGTCCTTTTTACCAGGGAGGACAAATTCTCAGAACTACTATTGGTAATAGACTGGATTTTACTTACTCTCCTTATATCTTTGATATTCATGATAACACACTTGGTTTAAGAGTTAGAAACTGGAAGCTGGGAAATATTGATATGGCTGATGATATTACTGATTTCTTTGACCTTGAGCTAGATGGTATTTATATGTTTGGTCATCAGAGTGGAAGTGTATTTAGAGGTCCTGTAATTGATAAACCTTCTGATGGTTCTTTTGCAGTAAATGCTAAAGGTAGTATTATTGATGGTATAGATGATGTTTCTATAAACTATAATACTGCAATGGTTCGTTATAAAATAATTGACTTAACTGATGACCAAAAAGATGCAATGGATGTTGTTTTAGATGAAGGTAATTATATCAACTATAGTGCTGCAGCAGATGTCACATTTGATTTTATACCTGGAATAAATAGCATTACAATTGATGGTGTTTATGCTGATATTATGTATCTAGATGAAGGATGGTTATATGAAGCCAATGCAAATATAGAAGTAACTGACTTTTTATCTTTAAGAGCAGG
>PWOK01000233.1 GCA_003557445.1 Halanaerobiaceae bacterium | reverse complement strand
TCAATATCCATTTTTATCCCTCTTTTTTATCCTTTAGTTTTCTTAATTAATAGTATTTGATATGTCAAAATACCTGAAGGTACTTCAACTTTAACCTCATCCCCCACTTTGTGGCCAAGCAGTGCTTTGCCAATAGGTGATTCATTTGAGATTTTTTCGTTAAGGGGATCCGCTTCTGCTGCTCCAACTATAGTATAACTGAATTCTTCACCATTATCAAGATCTTTTAACCTAACAGTAGTTCCGATACTTACTGTCTTATCACTAACCTCATCATTCTTTACAACTCTGGCCTTTTTTAAAGTGTTCTGTATTTCTTTAATCCTGCCCTCTATAAAAGCCTGCTCATTTTTGGCATCATCATATTCTGAGTTTTCACTAATATCTCCAAATTCTCTTGCAGTTTTAATACGTTTAGCAACCTGTCTCCTTTTTACAGTTTTCAGGTGTTCAAGTTCTTTTTCCAGGTTTTCAAATCCCTCTTCAGTTAACAAAACTTCTTCCCTCATTTTATATGCTCCTTTGTTTTTTTATATAATATTATTAATTAAATCAGCTTAACATGAAACAAAATGCCTGGAATATAGGCACTTTTTGAAAAACAAATAATATTTAATTATTAACAATTATAAATTAAGAGTTAATATTTGTCAAGAAAAACTGATTTGTTTAACTCTTAAAATTTCACTATTCTTGGTTTGAAATCTATTTTATGCAAAAGTTCATTATATTCTGCAGATGTAATCTCCTGTGGTTTTTTTTCGGCTAAAGCAACCAGAACAGCTTCCATGACATTGGTACCAAACGAACGACCTGCCAGTTCAGGAGTGGTGGTAATTAACTTATCTATCCTGTGTTTTCTTAAAGTTTTAATATCACCCCCTGAAACTGTATTGGTAATAATAATTTTGCCTTCAATTTTATCTGGAAGATATCTTTTTATTAAATGAAAATCTCCAGCAATAATATCAGCCCCCTTATAATATTTTATATACTTTTTTCTTACTTTAGAACTATTCTGTTTATTTCCTGTAGGATATAAAAGCCTAAAAGGTAATTTGGTTACCATTGGTGCAACTATCCTGGCTATTTTTTCAAATGATGTCATTGATTTAAGTATTAAAGGAATTCCCAGAATAAATAAAAAATCAGCAATCAAGATATTGGCCCCAAGTTCAGTAAATGTTTCAGCCATACCAAATCTATCTACAGCTGATACCAGGAGAACTGTTTTATTGTCAAATTTAATAATATTTTCATTATGTAAGTTATTTAAAACATTACGTTCCAGAGTATTTTTAAGACCACTTCCATCAACCACAGGTGTTCTTTTTGCATTTTTGATAATTTTTTTACTTTCTCTTATTTGATATTTTTTTCCGGCAGTATAAATATATATATCCATACCACCAAGACCAAAAGCATCATATTTACCATCGAGTTCTCTGAATAATTTAATTGCTTTTTTTCTGCTGCCATCTGTACCAATTCGTTCGATTGAAATTTTTTTGTTTAAAATTGTAGTTTCAACTTTATGATTTCTTTTACTGGAACCAAGACTAATACTTAATACTTTTTTCACAGTATCATCCCTTCTGGTCCTCTGTAAATTTATCCAGTATTTTGGTTATATCTTGAGGATTAACATATTTATCTTCATCAATGGGAGAACTACCAATTTCCAGTCCTACTACTTTACCTTCCATTAATTTATCAACAAGATCCAGCCTCATATCAGAGCCTAAAAATATAATTAAATCAAATTCTTTCAAATTGATCAAAATTTCCATTATTCTATTAAACAATTCAAGACCACTTTTTTTTTCTATGAAATCCCATCTTTCTTTTTCTGTTAATATAAATATATATTCTATACCATAATTTCTGGCCATTTTTACTATTTCTTCTTTATTTTTTACAGGAAAACCTACCAGTGCTATTCTATCTCCCTTTCTTATTTCTCCTATACTTTCAAGACGGGATATGAAGCTCCTATCCACTCCTATTTCCCGGGCTACTCGGGATTGAGAATATCCTTTTTCTCTTAATTTAATTATTTTTTTTATTGTCCTTGATATTCTTTTATTATTTATTATTTTATCACCAATCCGGGAAAAATCCATAATATCACCTTTTTAAGTTAATTAAATATTATTCACACTGGTATTTTACCATTTAACCTGTTTTTTTGCAAGCATTAACCTTAATATCTATATATTTCTTCAAAAATAAAAAACTATTAAATATTTATCTATGTGATATAATAATTAATAATCATACAGATAATTCGGAGGTTTTTTAATTGAAATTAAAAGTAAAAAATGAAAAAACTGATAAACTTTTTTCTAATATAAATGGAGTAACCTGTGATTCTAGAAAAGTTAAACAGGGTTATGCTTTTGTAGCTATTAAAGGTATAGAAGATGATGGCCATAAATATATTGAACAGGCAATTAATAATGGTGCCAGTATTATTTTTACTGAAAAACCTTTTCAATCAGACAGAGTTAATATTATTCAGGTTGATGATAGCAGAAAATTCCTGGGTGAACTTGCTGCCCGGTTTTATGATTATCCTTCAAAAAAAATCAATGTTATTGGAGTTACTGGAACCAATGGTAAAACCACTACAACTCACCTTATTTATAATTTGTTGAATTATGAAAACAAAAAAGCAGGTTTAATAGGTACAGTCAGGGTGGATACAGGTGAAAAAATAAAAGAAGGTGGTTTAACAACTCCTCCACCTGTTTTATTACAGAATTATTTAAAAAAAATGGTCAACAACAATTTAAAATATGCCTGTATGGAAATTTCTTCACATGGAATTAAATTAAAAAGAATTACAGATACTTATTTTGATGTTAAAGTTGGGACCAATATTACAGCTGATCACTTTGATCTCCATTCCAATTTTAAAGATTATCTGGAAGTAAAAAAAAGTTTCCTTGAAGAAAAAAACAAAAATACTCTGGTATTAATCAACCATGATAATTTTCATCTTAAGTCTTTTGGAGAAATTGCCAGTAACCAGATATATTTTAGTATTAATTCTGAATCTGATATTATGGCAACTGATATAAAAAATGATTCGTATCATACTGATTTTATCTATCATCTTAAAAAGCCTTTAAAACATAAAAATCGTATTATCTCACCCTGTAAATTACCTGTAAAAACCAATCTTCCAGGCCAGCATAATATTTATAATGTTTTAATTGCCATTACCATTGGTCTTTATTATAATATTAAGCCTGAAGTGATACAGGCTTTTTTCAATAGATTTAAAGGTGTCTGGAGAAGAATGCAGTTGATTTATGATAATGATTTTTATATTATTGATGATTGTGCTCATAATCCCGGAAGTTATCAGGCGGTATTCCAGACCATAGAGAATTTGCCCTTTGAAAAATTATTAATTGTGAATTCTCTGAGGGGGAACCGGGGAACAAAAATCAACAGGGCAAATGCCCTTACTCTCAGTAAATGGCTCAAAAAATTGGGTAACTATGAATTGTTAACCTCAAACTGTAATGATGTTGCTAAAAAAACAGATAAGGTCTCAAATGATGAAGAAAAAATATTCTTAAATACTTTAACAGAAAACAATATATATTACCTTCATTTTCAAGAACTTACACCAGCACTTAATACTGTCTTAAAAAAAGTAAATAAGGGTGATTTGATATTACTACTTGGCCCTCATCCCATGGATAATGCTGCCACTATGATTAAGAATTTATTATGATATTTAATTGTTGTAAATAATCCTGTAATACTTTTTTTAATTTTTCTAAATTATTAATTCTATTTATTTTTTCTTTAATCTCTGTTGAACAGGGTAAACCTTTTAAATACCAGGCTATATGTTTGCGCATTTTGGGAATAGCAACCCGTTGACCATAATAATCAACTGATTTTTGAAGGTGGTAAATTGCCATTTCAATTTTATCTTTATAATCGGGTTTTTCCCTTAAAATACCGGTTTTTATAAAATGACTTACTCTTTTAAAGAGCCAGGGATTTCCCTGAATACCACGGGCAACCATAACCGCATCACAACCAGTTTCTTCAAGCATTTTCCGGGCCAGCTCAGGTGAAAACACATCACCATTACCAATAACCGGTATCTTAACTGCAGATTTTACATTTTTAATAATATTCCAGTCTGCATTTCCTTTATAAAACTGATTTCTTGTACGCCCATGAACAGTTACTGCTCCTGCCCCTTTTTCTTCAGCAATTTTTGCAATTTCAGGGGCATTTTTTTTGTTTTGATCCCAGCCTGCTCTCATTTTTACTGTAACCGGAATATTAACTCTATTAACAACTTCTTCAATTATATTACCTGCTATTTTTTTGTTTTTCATCAGTGCTGCTCCAGAACCAGTTTTTACTATTTTGGGGGCAGGACATCCCATATTAATATCAATAATATCTGGTTTGTGTTTTTCCTCAATAAAAGCCGCTGCTTCCGCCATAATTTCAGGATCTTCACCAAATATTTGTACACCATTTAAAAAAGAATTTTTATTCCAAAAATTAATTATATTTTTGGTATTTTCATTATTATAAATAACACCTTTACTGCTAACCATTTCTGTATAAAGAAGATTTGCTCCCATTTCTCTTAATATTTGTCGGTAGGGATAATCAGTAACTCCTGCCATAGGTGCCACTAAAACAGATTGCTCTACCTGCAAATTATCAATTTTCATTCTTTCACTCCTCAATCCCATTCAACTTGCTTATATGATAAAGACCATCCAGTGTAAGAAATGGTTCTGTATAATCTATCAATTCTGTTTCTGAAGCAATTAAATCAACCAGTCCACCGGTGGCAACAACCTTACATTCTTTTTTTATTTCTTTTTTAAAACGTCTGATAATTGCTTCAACCTGACCCACAAAACCATAGATAATACCGGACTGCATTCCGGAAACTGTATTTCTGCCAATAGCTTTTTTGGGAGCTTTTAGTTCAATCCGGGGTAATTTTGCAGCATAGCTAAATAAAGCCTCTGTAGATATCTCAATTCCGGGAGCAATAGCCCCTCCCAGATAATCATTTTTTTCTGAAACAGCACAGAAAGTAGTTGCAGTACCAAAATCCACAATAATCAGAGGACCTCCATACTTTTGCAGGGCTGCCACTGCATTGACTATTCTATCAGCTCCAACTTCAGGTGGGTTTTCCACTTTAATATTTATCCCTGTTTTTATTCCAGGGCCAATTATCATCGGTTTTAAATTAAAATATCTGTTTGCAGTCTCCTGTAAAACTGTTACAATTGGAGGAACAACACTGGAAATTATAATTCCATTTATAGATGACCTCTTAATTTCAGCATAAGAAAAAAAATTCCTGAATAAAACACCATATTCATCGGCTGTTTTGTCTTTATCTGTGGATATCCTCCAGTGAGTTTTCCTTTTTCCTCTATCATATATTCCCAGTACTGTATTAGTGTTTCCCGTATCAACTGTTAAAATCATACTCTCTCAAATCCTTTCTTTAGTTTTTTTATTCTGCCTGATTTTTTACAAGGCTGGCTTCTCCAGACCAGAAAGTATGTCTTTTGCCTTTCCTGTCTTCAATAATCAGGGCTCCTCCATCTGAAATATCAACTGCCTTACCCTGATATACATTGTTATTAGCTTTTATTTTTACCTCTTTATTTAAAATATTTAGTTCTTTTTTCCACATAGTAATTATTTCTTTTTCCTTATTTTCCTGCAACTGATAATAATATTTTTCAAAAACACATAATATTTCCTGAAGAAGTTTAATCCTATTTGTTTTTTTTCCAGTAAACTGTTTTAAAGAAACAGCTATATCCTTTATATCTTCAGGAAGTTTTTTTTGATTAACATTTATACCAATACCTATTACAGCATACTTAATCTGATCTATTTCTGCACTTAATTCAGTTAATACTCCCGATACTTTTTTTCCTTTTAGTAATATATCATTGGGCCATTTTGCAAAAGGTTTAATGTCATATTTATTTAATACTTTTTTTATGGCTAAAGCTGCAATAATAGTCAAAAATGGAGCTTTTTCCGGAGAAAACTCAGGTCTTAAAATCAAAGAAAACCATAAACCACCATCAGGTGAGAACCATTTTTTGCCTCTTCTCCCTCTGCCTTCCTGTTGGCGCTCCGCAATAACCAGGGTTCCTGAGGGAACTTCCTCCTCAGCCAGTATTTTTGCTTTTTCATTGGTAGATTTTATGGTATCAAAACAGAAAACAGTTTGTCCTATTATCTCTGTATTTAATCCTTTAAATATTTCCTCAGGTATAATTTTATCAGGTGTTTTTACTAATCTATATCCCTGTTTAGTTCGGGATTCAATAATATAACCCAGATTTCTAAGTTCATTTATGTAATTGGAAATAGTAGTTCTGCTTACATTTAACTGATTACT
>PWOK01000149.1 GCA_003557445.1 Halanaerobiaceae bacterium | reverse complement strand
GCTTTATAGGCTGCCTTAAGAGGACCATCAGTAACATCAATTTTATTTTTATAAGTATCCCAGTTTATACCCCACATATGATAAAAATCAATATAATCTGTATCCAGTTTTTTCAAAGATTTTTCAAGCCTTTTTCTCCAGTCAGCTCCTGAATCATTTTCAATAGGATTTTTAGTTGAAAGATAAACTTTATCTCTCCAGCCTTTTAAGGCTTTGCCCACAGCAATTTCACTTTTTCCATGACAGTATCCTGGGGCAGAATCAATATAATTTACACCCATTTCAAAGGCTTTATGAATCATCTCTATTGCTTTTTCATAATCAACTTCTTTTTCTCCATTAATTTCAACATCTGGTAAACGCATAGCTCCAAAACCAAGTTTTGAAACCTTTATTCCTGTATCTCCAAATTCTGTATATTCCATTAATATAAACCCTCCTGTGATTTTTTTGCCAAAAAATAAAGTCCTGTATATAATTGATTTTGATACAGGTTTTTTTATTCTATGTATTTTTATTTATTTTCCTTTGTAATTTTTTCCAGTAATTCCTTGTTTTGGCGAGTATTTTTTTCAATATCTATAAAAAGAGATAAAACATAAGATAAAGCAAAATAAGGTACAATAATGACAATCGCTAAAATTATCAATACTGTCACATTCAAAATACTTCCCTGAATTAAAAAGAAACTTAAAACCCCTATCAGGAAAAGAAATAATAATGTGGCAAATTTCAATAAACCAATAATAATTCTCAATGGCCTATATTTATTTTCTAAATCATCTTTGCTATCTTTTGTGGAACTTTTGGTAGATTCCACAAGGGTCTTTCTTTTTTTCTCCTTTACATTTTCAATATCCACTCCTCTTTCTTCAAGAACTTCCTTTATAATTTTTAAAATATTTCTGGGATACCTGTCCTGTTCATTTTCCAGAATATCCAGCAGTTCTTCACTGCTCCTTTCAGCAACCTTTTCTTTTAATGCACTCATAATATCATCACCCTTATGATTTGATACTCAAACTATTTTATATCCTGAAAAAATTGTTTTATTTTTATCTTTTTTTAAAGTATATCACATATTTTATATTATAATCAAATAAATTAAAGCTTGTTTTTAAATAGTTTCTATTATATTATATTAACAGTAACTTTTATTAATAAATCTTACATCTGAAATACTAATATACATAAAAAGAAAGGAGAATAATTATGGGACAATTTGCGATACCACTTTTATTAACTGCATTAGGCGGACTGGCTACAGGATTGGGGAGTCTTGCCTCTTTGTTTTTTAAAGATGTTAAAAGAAAGCACTTAAGTGTTGTAATGGGATTTGCTGCAGGAGTTATGATATATATATCTTTTGCTGAATTGCTGGTAGAATCGATGGAAGCCGCCGGCTTTATCCCTGCCAATTTAGCTTTTTTTGGTGGAATTTTTTTTATGATGTTGATGGATTTTTTAATTCCACATACCTATCTGGCAGAACAAATCTTACATTCATCTGGTAAAAAATTTGAAGAGAATCCCAGAGAAGAAGACAATGATAAACAGGAAGTATTATCTGCCGGTTTAATGACGGCCATTGGTATTGCCCTTCATAACTTTCCCGAGGGTGTAATTGTATTTATCTCTGCAGTTCATGATATCAGGCTGGGTATCGCTCTGGCCATTGCCATCGCTCTGCATAATATTCCTGAAGGTTTTTCTATTGGTATGCCTATTTTTTATGCCACCAATGACAGAAAAAAAACTTTTGGTTATTCGATGGCAGCAGGTCTGGCAGAACCAATAGGAGCACTACTGGTTATGCTTTTATTTGGGGCTTTTTTAACTCAGGAAGTTGTTTTCCTGGCACTGGGTTTTGTTGCCGGAATTATGGTTTTTATCAGTCTTGATGAGTTATTACCCTTATCATTTAAAGAAAGTGACCCTCATCATGTTGTTCTGGGCATTATTTCTGGTATGCTGATCATGTTTATAACTCTTATTTTTGTATAAATCCGTAAATAACTACCTTTTGTGAATTAGCTGAATATTTTTACTTTAATATTTTGGTATAAATGTATTGACAAATAGTTTAACTTATGTATAATGTACTTGTAAGCCTTATAAGAAAATAAGAATATAAGAAAGGGTGGTTTACAATGGTAAGAAAATTAGTATGTAAGGCATGTGGCCATCACAATTTTACAAGTGATGTTTACTGCCGAAAATGCAATGGTGCTCTTTATGAGAGAAACGAGATTAATGAAAAAAAAGCAAAAGTTTCTCTAATTAGCACAAACACAGCTCAATAAGACAATAATTTATAAGACTGATAACACTATAAGATAATTAAAATAATTGAAATAACACTCCCCGTAGCTCCGGATATCCGGAGCTTTTTGTTTTAATAGGACAGCTCACTTAATTTTTCTCAAATCATTTTTTTAATAATTTCCATTTGCAAAATATTATTCATATCCAGCAGTTTTTCCCGGCCACTGGCTTCTTTGAAAATAATCTTTTTCTCTTCTTTTAAACATTTTTTTATATTACCTATAAATGTTTTATAATCTTTATTTTCAAAATAAATTATTTTAACCATCACCTTTAAGGCCAGGGCTTTTTTAAGAGTATAATCCATTTCTTCAAGTTTTTGTCCATCAAGTTCAGGTTTCTCTTTATACTGCTGACTCTTTTTAAATTTTTTTAAAGCACGTCTGTGTTCTGTCAACATCAAAGATGTCCACTTTTTATTTCCTCTGTCCTTTATCATTCCAATCCCCCTTTGTTTTTATTTAAATTAATAGTTTATATATTTAATCAAGGAATTTACTTATTTCTGTAGAAGTTAATATTATAAGATAAATTATTTTATTCAAAAGGAGCTGATAATATGTGTGGTCGATATTCCCTAAATATTGGTCTACAAAATTTAATGAAAAGATATGGTATAATTGACACAGATATAAACTTTTCTCCTGCAGAGGAAATCTATCCATCAGGTAATGTCCCTGTTGTTTTGAAAAACAACAAAAGGCAGTTAGAACTATTCAAATGGGGGTTTGACCCTTCCTTTGCCAGGAATTTGATTATAAATGCCAGAGTTGAGACCATAGATGAAAAAAATCTTTTTAAAGATTGTTTTTACAATAACCGCTGCCTGATACCGGCAACAGCATTCTTCGAATGGAAAGATATAGATGGTAAAAAAATAAAATATAAAATTTCATTACCTGAAAGCGATATTTTTTCTTTTGCAGGAATTTATGATACTTTTACTGATAAACATAATAATCCAGTTCAATCCTTCACTATCATTACAACTGCTGCCTGTGAAAAGATCAAACCTGTACACCACAGAATGCCGGTTATTTTAAAAGAAAACCAGGAAGATCTATGGCTTGATTCAGAAATTAAAGATAGTGAAAGATTAAAAAAACTACTTGAATCTACAGAATCAGAAGATATTAATTTAGAAAAAACAGGTAATAAGGGAAATCAGCAGAGCCTTTTTTAAATCAGGCTTTATGACCACCAATATTATCATTAATTTTTTTTCTGATACTACCTTTTTTGAGGCTTTTAGCATAAAAGATAGAATCAGGGCCAAATTTATTTTCTATCTGATCTTTAACCTCTGTCAGTCTGATATCTTTTACTTTTTGATTATCAAATAAATTCAACTGTAGGGCTGAACCGGGAATAAAATTACCAAAAGAAACCCTTATTTTTCTGACTTTATGGCCTTTATAGTTTTCTTTGAGTAATTTTAAACATCCTTTATAAATATCAGCTGCTAAATTGGTATAACCATTGAGAGTTTTTTGTACATGAAAACCGGGTTTTAATTCCTTATAGCTATAACTTATACCCAGGCTAACTGTTTTTCCCAGCAAATTATATTCCCTGATTCTCCTGGCAACATCTTCACTCAATTCAAAAATAACAGTTTTAATTTGTTCCAGATCATCATAATCTCTGAGCAAAGTAATTCCTTTGCCCAGATTTTTAGGTTTATGATCGAAATGGCCTTCAACTTTCGAACAATCCACACCCCGGGCATGATAATAGAGCTGGCTTCCCATAATACCCAGCCTATCCTCCAGATAATCAAGAGGTAATTGAGCCAGATCACCAACTGTTTTAATCCCCATATTATTAAATTTTCGTTCCAGTCTACTGCCAATACCCCAGCAATCACTTAATTTTAAAGGCCACAGTTTATCCGGAACATCCTCATATTTCCATTCCACCAGGCCTTCTTTTTTTCCCTCTATATCCATGGCCACTTTGGCCAGAAACATGTTGGGACCCAGGCCCATACTACTGGGTAAACCAAAGTTTTCTAAAAGAGCCTTCTTTAACTTACTGGCAGCCTGCCATTTATCTCCCAGAAGCCTTTCTGTTCCATCCAGTTTGAGCCAGGCCTCATCAATAGAATAAATATGCAGAGCCTCCAGAGGAACAAATTCATTATATAAACTGGTGATTTCCAGTGATTTTTGCAGATAGAAACCCATACGGGCTTCCACTTTAATTATTTCTGATTTTTTCGGTATTTCATATAATCTGCTACCTGTTTTGATACCATACTTTTCTTTTAAAGCTGCTGAAGCTGCCAGCACAACTGAACCTTTTTGTTTTTTATCACCTATTACAGCCAGATGAACTTTTAAAGGATCCAATCCACGGTCAACTGCCTCTATACTGGCATAAAAAGACTTCATATCAACACAGAGGATTTTTTCATGAGGTAATTTATCATAATTAATTTTTTTATTCATTATATCACTCCACTCAAACATATGTATTGAGTATAAGTATTTTACCATACATCTGTTCTAAAAATCAAATGTAATTTTTGCTAAAATTAAAACCCCGGCTTTCACCGGGGTTTTCGGGATAAATATTAAATTTTTATTACACTTTTATTTATCTGCTTCCACTTCTATATTATTTTCTACATCTTTAAAATCAATTCTTGATTTTCTCAATTTCCGTTCAATTTCCTGTCCTATTTTATCCTTTAATTTTTGTGAATTAACCTTACCTCCAAGTTTTACAATTCCTTTTTTTGAATCAATCTCAATATCATCAAAATATTTTCCCAGCACCGGGCTTTCTTTAATACAGGTACTTGCCAGAACTATTATTTGTTCATCATCATAAGTATTTAAAAAACCAAATAGTGACATTGATTATTTCCCCCCTTCTTGATAATTATTGACATAGATTAGATTAGTTAATTTATATTATATTAAATATTAATATAAAAATCAAAGGTGATTTAAGCAAGTTCTTCATAACTGACTTCTGATTGATCCAGAATTTTTTTTGAAAATTTATCATCATAAGAAGTTTTATAATATAATTTTTTAATTCCGGAATTTATTAATATTTTAGTACAAATATTACAGGGTTGATTGGTACAGTAAACAGTTGCTCCTTCAGTTTTAACACCATGAAAAGCTGACTGAGCTATTAGATTTTGTTCAGCATGAACTCCGCGGCATATCTCATGTCTTTGGCCACTGGGAACCTTTAATTCTGTGCGTAAACAGCCTGTTTTTTCACAATGAGTTACATTTTTTGGTGCTCCATTATATCCTGTAGCCAGAACACGCTTGTTTAAAACCAGAACAGCTCCAACTTTGCGCCGGGTACAGGTAGATCGTTCTGCAACCAATTCTGCCATTTTCATAAAATACTCATTCCAGTCCGGTCTGTCCATTTTCAACCTCCTTTTTAATATTCTTCTTTATCAATCGCAAAAATCCTTTTTTTGTGTGTCAAGTATCTTAAGCTTTTTGTCGATTTATTCGACACATATCGACAGGTGCCAGGTACCTCCCGGAATTTGTCGATAGAGAGAAACCTGTCTTTCTACACCAATAAAGAAAGCCCTTTTTTCCTGAACAAGGAATTGGGGCTCTTTTTAAAAATTTATCATATTCAATTACAACTTAAAAACTATGCAAATGAATTATTTCATAATGGTTAAGTAAATATTACCTTTATGTAATAAATTTTTCTCCGGGTTGCTGGTTAACCGGAAAAAGATTTTATTTTTATTTATGCCTGATTTGGAATATTCTGCTATCATTTTTTCTTCTGAAGTTAAAGCTGTCCATTTATTTTCCCCTTCTAATTTAAATACAATTTTATTAACCGATATATTATCTTCAGAGGATAAATAAATTTTAAGAGGGAAATTGGCTCTGGTAGTAATATTAATTTTTGATTCACTTAATAATTTTTGTTTGCTAATTTCAATTTCATAGTAAACAGGTATATAAATATTTACTCTTATTTTTGCCTGATCCAGAGTTTCTGCCATACAGAAGGTATTAAATAGTAATAGTAATATTAAAATTAATATTATTATTTTTGTCATACAATACCTC
>PWOK01000068.1 GCA_003557445.1 Halanaerobiaceae bacterium | reverse complement strand
ATTTAAATCTAATAAATAAGTAAAACTCAGGAAAACTAATATTATAAATACTGGAATTATTTTATTTATTTTATTGTTTTTAATACAGTCAAAACTATCACCTGGAGAAACTAAGACATTAAATAGCAACTTAATGCTAGAAATTTTTTCTTGATTCAATTTTTTAACCTCCCTGGTATAAATTTTTATTAACTTTATTTTGGTTTTAAAGTTATATAATCAGTATTTGTATAGTTCCATGGAGTTAATCTTGTTTCCATGGATATTTTTAAAACTACTAACGTAAATTCTTTTTCTTTATCTGGCATTTCTATTGATAAAGGAAAATGGTATAAGGTATTTTCTTTTAAATCAACAAAAAATTTTTTATCAACTTTTGAGTTAGAAATAATCTTTTTTTGTTTCCAGTCTAAAAATACTAATATAACTGATTTTCCTTTATCACCAGTATTAGCATATTCTAACCAAAAATTAAACTTTTCACCTGGAGTATAATAATCTTTCTTAACTGAAGTTCTTTGAGTTAAGTCTTTCCATCTTTTCTTTTGTTTACTGTCATTTAAATAAACAGCTGTATTGTTTAAAAACCTTGGTCCTCCGAATATGGTTTGAGCTTTTAAATTGCTAATATCTTTTTGTTTTCCTTCAATCCAGACAGCATCTTCTGGTATGAATTGTTCAACTGGGCTTCTATCCCCTGCTCTCAAAACTGCTGGAGAACGAATTGAATCCCTTTTATCACGTGGTTCAAATATAGTTCTTTCTGGAAATGTTTCTTCAAAATTTATGATTCTTAAAACTGTTAGTTCATCCTTAGATTTCATTTCTACATTATATCTAAATCTTTTAATTTCACCTGGTTTCAATATAAAATCATCTGTCATTTTGTTTTTCTCACAACCTGGAATGGGAATTTGTTCAAAATTATGAAGCAATATATGTTTGGCGTTTAAAATTACATTATTTTTATTTGTTTTAATTAAATTTAAATCCATTTTTTCAGTTTTTCCATCCTCTATTTTAAAATAAGATGGAATACCAAAACCATCATCAGCCAATCTTAAATAACTACCTCCAGGAACTTGTAATAATTCATCCTCAGGTTGTTTTTCTACTTCTAAATTTAATTCTTTAAAAAAAGGTAATAATATACTACCAATACCAACATTACCTTCTATATCTATTGCTTTCACTTTGAAAAATCGACGAACTGCCCCAAATTCTTCTGGAAGTAAAGTGAATTCATATGGATATTCATTTTTTTTCTTACTTTTTTATATTCATCTTCACCAATTTTTACAAATAATTGTACTTCATCTATTTCTAAAAAACTTCCTAACTTAATATATATTTTGTTATTATCATATCCTTCAACATCTTCTATCATTACTCCCTGCCTGGGTTTAATTTCTACATCAGGTGGAGTTATTTTTACCCATCTATCTTTTGGTTCTATTTTATTAATTTGTTCTTTATTTAGTAAAAGTTCTTCTAGATAATAATTATCTGCCAGTTCAGCAAGGTTTTCTAAATCATAAACTGGATTATCTTTTATTCCGAGTACTTTTAAATTATATAATTTAGAAATAGGTTTTAAACAATTTATCTTATTCTCACATAAATATAATTTTTTTAAATTAATAAGTCCTTCAAGAGGTTCAATGTTTTCAATATTATTATCTTTTAAATTTAATATTTCTAATTGTTGTAATTTCTTTATTGGTTCTATGTTTTCTATTTTATTATTTTTTAAGTTTATTTCTTTTAATTTGTATTAGGAGACACGATTTTCTTCAGATATAGTTTAATTTAAGACATGAAATTTTTCAGTAATTTAATTATCTTAATATTTAAACTTTGTTTGTATAAAAAAATAATCAGGATAACTATGTATTAACACATAGTATCCTGATATAATAGGTTTATTATCCAAAACAAACCTACTAATATAATACTACATGTTAATATAAATTACAATAGTTTTGAGGATAATTATCAAAAATTTCTTGATATAGCAGGTTTTTTATTTATTTTTACATGTTTTAGGTTGAAAGTCAGTTTAAATTATATAGTCAATAATTCATATATTTTCATCCCTAATCTAATATTATTTAAAGAATAAATCTAATCATATTTTTTAGAAAGGAGAATATCTATCTTTATTTCGCCTGTGTCAACTTCAACCCTTTCAAGTTCCTTGTAATCACGAATATCACTAAGTTTAAAATTAACTTCTCCTTCAAAGCTATCTATTTTATTTTTTCCTAACTTAATATTCCATTTTCCTTTTTCACCTGTTTTCAATTCTTTATTTTCTTTGTACGAAAAAATTTCTCCCTTAAAAGGATCATGAACTTTTCCTTCACTTTCTTTGTTTTTCTGACCTTTAGCTTCTCGTGTAATTTTATATTTATTGTTTTTATTTATAATCGTGAAATTTTCTTCCATAGAGATATCATCAAAATAATTATTGAACACTGATCTTTTTTTAGTCTGTATCATATTTTTTTCTGGTACAGTTATTAATTCATCGGAAACTTCAAATAAAATAACCTCAAGCATAATTTTATGCAACCCTAAATATGTTAATAATTCTCCATCAGGGGTTTTTATAGAATGGGTATCTACAAGTTTTCCTTCTTGACAAAAACTGGCAATATGTTTTTCATCTTTTATATTCTCCAAATTATCCTGTACAAAACCAATAAAAAAGTTAAATAAACCCTCCTGTCTCTCATACTCGATTTTTTCATGTTTTATTTCATAATCTATATAAGTTATTCCAGTTTCTTGACAATAATGGGGCTCATAAATTTTAATTTCACCTTTCATCTCAATTATTCCTTTTAATTTTGATTTGCTTTTTTCATCATTTTGTATTTCTTTATCAGCTTTAATTTTTACTTGATGTGAATAATTGTAACTATAAAAGTCTAAATCTTTTATAGTTCTAATATAAGTATGAGTAGTATTTGAAGATCTCCATACTCCTTGATCATTAGTTCTAATTACCAGAAGTATTATTTCATTTTCTCTTTTTTCATTATCTAAATTTAAGTGTAAGGGATAATAATTTAAAGTATCGGGTTCAATTACGGAATGAAACACCTTTCCTTTTTTCCCATCTGTTTTTATTTCAACCTGTTTTCCATTCAATAGAGGAATAATAATTATATCTTCTTTTTTATCTTCCCCATTATAATATTCAAACCAAAATTTATACTCTTCTTTGTTTTTCTGATTGTTATAATATATATCTCTATTTGGAGGAGTAGTGATTTCTTCTGAGGTTTTTAATCTTTCCCATCTGTTTTTTTGTTCTTCATTAGAAATTATATATGGAACAAGAGAATTTAAACTAATATTATCAATCATATTTAAATTTTTGAATTTTAAAGGTTGAATTTGAGGTATTCCATCCGGTATAGTTGTTTTTTCCCCTTCGGTAATAGTTAATACTTCCCGGGCTCTTTGCATAGTTCTATCATGACCAATAAAAATACCAGGAAATGTTTGCCGGTAATTAGTTAAAGAAAAAAACGATACTTCTTCATCTTTTTCCATTTCAAAAATAATATCGAAATGCTCAAAATCCCCGGGAGTAAGGGAATAATTATGAGTGATCTTTTTATCGCCATGCTTTTCAAAAGGAATTTGTTTAAAATCTTTAAATAACAGATGATAACCTTTATGATTCCAATTGTTTTTATTAACTTTTGTCATTTTTAAATTAAATTCATTAGATTTTCCTTCAGCAATATCTATATTGTCAGGTACAGGCTGTCCTTTTTGATCTAATACCATATAAGTATCAGATGGTAAATTGGTCCGGTGTCTATCTGGTTTTTCATATAATAGTTCCTTATCAGCTACAGAACGAATACGAACTTCTTTATCTCCTAAATTACCAGCTTTAGTTTCTGCTTGAATATTTAAGTCAATCCATGAATAACCCCATTTTTCAGGTGAAATTTCAATTTTAAATGGGGATTCTTTAAATTCAATTTTCTCTTTTTTTTCCCCACTGGTTAATGTAAATATAACTTTTTCTACTTCAGTTATGCTATCTATTTCTGCTTTCACAGTCTTATTGTAATCAGGTATATCTATTATAGCTCTTTTATATTTCAGATTAATTTTCGGGGAAGTGGTTTCTAAAAAAATTGAATCCCTATAAATATCTGAAATATTACCTTTTTCATCCTTAAATTTTACATAAATAGTTCTTTCTCCATCTCCATCCTTTAATTCCCAGTCTTTTGTCTCAGAAAAAGATTTCCAGGAAGTTAGATCCTCTTTATCATTACCAATTTTTATATATTCTATGTTATTCATATGTGAATATTCAATATTAAATGTCAAGGTAACTTCAATAGTATTTATATATTCTTTTCCCTGTTCTATTTGTAATACCTTCAAATCTGAAGAAAGGACAATAGAGGAATAAACAAATAACAAAATTAATAATATAATAATCAGTTCCAAGGGTTGTAATTTTATTTTTTTTAACAATTTGAATCCCCCTTATTTATTATTCTAAATACCCCCTCGGTGAAACATCACTCTAAAGGGGGTATTTAGATATATTAAAAACTTTACATTTTTATCAACCAAAGAGCTCCACCGTGTACTGTATCTACAGGAGTATAATCAATTTCATTAATATGATCTGGCCAATCACTTTCAAAATCTCCATGTTTGATATATGATAATCCTTCAGCCGCCATTTCTCCACCTTCATACAGGGGTAATCGATTTGCAACAATTGCGAACAAAGCACTTGTAATACCTCCTGACTCTACAGACTCAACATTAACAACATGTTCATCTTGTCGAGGACCTTCTTGAGCAGTAAATGGACCATCTCCCATATCATTAATATTTTTCAATCGAAGTCTAGCCCTGGCACCTAATTCATCTACAAACAATGGAGCATCACTAGCATATACAAATGTATTTATAGTTAGCCTGGAAATATATTGAAAATTGTTGAGTGCCTTACCAATTCCTTTATGAACAGCAACGATATCATAAGATACATTAGTTACTAATTCTAGATGATTTTCTGCGTCAAGAACCCCCTCATAACCAGGATCTTCAATATTTCTACCAACTTGAATTTGTTCTATATTATCTTTGCCCGGATCTAGTCCAATAAAATCAATTGTATATAAGTTTGATATTTCTTCATAATCCATCATTTCTAAATTATTATTCCCTGCTTTATCTTCTACTTCTACCAGCACTGTAAAAAATCCTTCTTGGGTGTTTACTCCGCCTTCAAAGTCAATGTTATAAGGATTATCAAATGGATTTTCAAATTGTTCTACTATATTACTGTCTTCATAAAAAGTTACCTTTGTTATCGGTGAAAGAGAAGATATATTAATATGTATACCATTATATTCTGTACCCTTTTCCACTGCTTTGTCTCCCCCACTAAAAGAAACACTTGGAGGCTCCCTATCCAGCACAATCGTATCATCATAAACACCTGAAGTCTCACCATAATCATTCCTGAATTGAACCTCAACAGTATGTTCTTCATCCTGGTCAGGTAATGTCCAGGATTTAGAAGAAGAATAATTCTCCCAGGACCAGCTACCACCTTCATTTCTTATCCTCATCTCATCAGCATTACTGGCCGGTAAATCTAAAGTAACATTCCTGGAATTAGTATATTGATCACCATCTTCTATTGTTATATCTCCTGAAGGTACTGGAGGATCTACACTAATATTACTAGTAGCTTCATCCACTATATCAGGATAATACTCATGGGTGGCTGTTACTTTAACAACATAATCTCCATAATCTAAATCTACATCCATCTCTATATAATTCGTACATACTGTATCCTCATTGCTTACATACTTACTGTCTACCATCGGGCCTCCATCTTCATATACATCAAATGAAAGATTAAAAGCATCCGGCCATGCATCAACATAACATACAATAAATATATATTCATTATTTTCATTATATTGCGCATAATAATGATGTATTTCTACATATACATCATCCCAGCTTTCTATACCATATTCCAGCCAGGTCATCAGTATTTCCTCAGTCATTATTATATCATTTTCCTCTGATTGTAACTCAACTCTATTTCTATCAATTTCCCAGTTTGCTTCAATAACTAAATCTTCTGTTACTTCATCAAATTCTGTATCCCATCCCTTAAATACAAAATAATTCCAGTCAATATCTTCTGGAGCTGTGGCACTTTCTCCATGTCTTACTTTTTGTTCTTTTAGTATTCCTCTATTATCTTTAAAAACAACCTCATATTCTTTATTCTTGATAAACACTGCAGAGACCTTCATATTTTCTTCAATTACTATATCTATTGTATCATCTTCACCGGAAACAGTTCCTTTCCATTCTTTAAATTCATAATTTTCAACAGGAATAGCTTTAATTGTTACTTCTTCATTTTCCTGATAAT